>JAGBSJ010000038.1 GCA_017631955.1 Clostridia bacterium | reverse complement strand
CAACCACAAACATATTTTCTTAAAATGTTAATAAGGAATGGGTTTGGAGTTGCTTTAACTGCAAAAAATTCTTTGAAGCCCTTATTCCAAGCAAATTCTTTTTTAAGGTTTTCAGCATTTTTACGAATACCTGCTTCATCATAAAGATGGAAAGGAGTTGGATGCACCGTTGCGATTTCTTCAAGTTTTTCTTTAGTAGTAAATGGTGTTTTACTCATATTTATTCTCCTAAATATTCTTCAATGTATTTTTTAACTATATCAAGTCCTGCACCTGTTTCTGATGAGAATGGAATTAATCTGTCGGCAGGTACAAAGCTCATTTCTTGCTTTGATTTTTCAATACGTTCATTGTAATCTTTTTTCTTTTTAAGTTTATCGGCTTTTGTCATTACAACTATAAACTCATAGCCCGTTGCCTGCAAAAACTCCATCATCATAATATCGTCTTTTGTTGGTGGATGGCGCATATCAACAAGTTGAACAACAAGTTTAATGTTACGGTCAGAGTTAAAATACCCTTCCATCATTTCTGCCCAACGGTCTTTTTCGGTTTTTGCAACTTTTGCATAACCGTAACCAGGTAAATCAACAAAATTGTACTCATCAACCTGATAAAAATTGATTGTGATTGTTTTGCCCGGTACAGAACTTACTCTAGCAAGGTTTTTTCGTCCGAAAAGTTTATTAAGTAATGAACTTTTACCTACATTTGAGCGACCTGCAAAAGCAATTTCAGGCAAGTCGCTTTCAGGTAGTTGACCAAAAGTGCCGTAAGCGGCTTTAAATTCTGCTTTATCGTATCTCATAAATACTCCTTTATACAAGTGCAACTTTAAGCACGTCGTCACCTGTTGATGCAAAAACAAAGTTAATTTTTTCTTTGACCTTTTCGTCTATCTTATCAAGGTCGCTTCTGTTTGCTTCAGGTACAACAACTGTTTTAATTCCCTCAACATAAGCTGCCATAGTTTTTTCACGAAGTCCACCAATCGGTAAAACTCTACCTGTAATAGTGATTTCGCCTGTCATGGCAACATCCGCTTTTACTTTGCATCCAGAAAGTGCAGATACAAGTGCTGTAAAGATTGTAACGCCTGCAGATGGACCATCTTTTGGCACTGCACCTTCAGGGAAATGAATGTGAATATCTTTATTTTGATAAAATTCTTTGTCTACTCTGTATTTATCGGCATTTGCTCTTATATAACTTACAGCCGCTTTTGCAGATTCCTTAATTACATCACCAAGTGAGCCGGTAAGTTCAATTTTACCTGTACCGTCCATAACTGCAACTTCAACAGTGAGCATTGTACCGCCAACTGATGTATATGCAAGGCCATTAACAACACCAATCTGGTTAACTTTTGATTTTTCATCGGGCTTAAATTTGACTGCACCGATATACTTTTCTAAATCAGTATCTTTAACCGTGATTTTACCATCAAATCCCTTTGCATACTCAACTGCAATTTTGCGTAACACTTTAGCAATAGTTCTTTCAAGTATTCGCACACCCGCTTCTTTAGTGTAACCACTGATAATAGCTTTGAGTGCTTTATCAGTGAATTTCACACAAGATTTTTTAAGTCCATTTGCTTTAATTTGCTTTGGAACAAGGTGTTTTTTAGCAATCTGGAATTTCTCTTCGTATGTATAACCAGGAATATCAATGATTTCCATTCTATCAAGGAGTGGTGCAGGAATTCTGCTTTTATCATTTGCAGTAGTGATAAACATTACCTTACTTAAATCATAAGGAATTTCAAGATAATGGTCAGTAAATGTACTATTCTGCTCGGCATCAAGAACTTCTAACAGTGCTGAAGACGGGTCACCGCGATGGTCTGAACCAAGTTTATCGACTTCATCAAGCAAAATTAAAGGATTTGAACTTTTTGCACTTTCAATTGCCTCGATAATTCTGCCAGGCATTGAGCCGATATATGTTTTTCTGTGACCTCGAATATCTGCCTCATCACGAACACCACCAAGAGAAATTCGTGCATAAGTTCTGCCCATAGCAGTTGCTAACGAACGAGCAATAGATGTTTTACCAACACCCGGAGGGCCTGCAAGACATATAATCTGACCTTTAACATCAGGATTAATTTTACGTACTGCTAAAAATTCTATAATTCGTTCTTTAACATCTGTAAGTCCGTAATGGTCTTCATCAAGTACATTTTCGGCGTGAATAATATCAAGATTTTCTTCTGTGCAATAGTCCCAAGGTAATGAAACAATTTTATCAAGATAATTTCTTACAACTGCAGATTCAGGACTTGATGATTGCATTTTCATAAGACGGTCGCATTCTTTTAAGAGTTTTCGCTCAATATCTTCTGAAAATCCAATTGCACGAATTTTTTCTTTATAATCTTCTGACTCAGAAATTGCACCGTCGCCTTCGTTAAGTTCTTCAGAAATAGCTTTAATCTGTTCGCGGAGATAATACTCGCGTTGATTTTCTTCCATTTGCTCCTGAACTTTTTGATTGATTTCTTCTTCAATTGATAAAAGTTCAATTTCGCGGGTCAGAATAAGGCAAAGAGATTCTGCTCTCTTTAACGGATTAAGTTCTTCGAGTAACGACTGTTTAACCGCATATTCAAGTGGAATATTTGAAAGAATGAAGTCAGTAATTTCTGCGGCTTCTTTTCTTACAGAAACACCAACAACGATATCAGGCGGAAGTTTTGGAACAAAGTATGCATAATCTTCAAAAATGCTTACAAGACGGCGAACAAGTGCTTCTTCATACTTTTTATCGTCAACAGAAACCTGTTCAGTTTCAATCCTTCTTACAATTGCAGAAAGATGCGGACTATAAGAATTAATCTGAAGAAGTTCTGCACGATAAAGACCATACACAACAACGCGAAGTGTATCAGTCCCCGGAAGTTTCATAACTTGCTTAATTTCGCAAACAACACCTGAATTATAAATATCATCACATCTAGGGTCATCGCATTCCATATCCATTTGAGTTGCAAGAAAGATATTTGTCTTTTTCTCCATAGCTGTTCTGACGGCACGGATTGACTTCTGTCTGCCAACATCAAAATGCAAAGTCATTTCAGGAAATATTACAAGTCCTCTTAAAGCCACCATAGGCATTGAAAAGGATTTTTCATTAAATTCATTAAATAAGTTTTTACTGTTTTCCATTTTTGAACATATCACTCCTATTATGAAACTATATTATATAATAAAATAGCGTTTACTTCAAGAATAATGATGATTTTTTTAGAATTTTATAAAAAAACTGCGACTTTGTTAAAAATATTAACAATTCGAAATAATCTTTACATATTTTTCTAAAAAAGATTGTTAAATTCTTAACTATCTATTGACTTTTGAGATTGTTTTTTGCTATAATTCAGTCAATGTGCAAGTTTTTAACATATATTTACTTGCAAAACATATTTTTGGAGGTCTTTTTTATGGCAAGAGTTTATAATTTTTCTGCAGGTCCATCAATGTTACCTGAAGAAGTATTAAAGAAAGCAGCAGCAGAAATGCTTGATTATGAAGGTAGCGGTCAATCAGTAATGGAAATGAGCCACCGTTCAAAAGTTTATGATTCAATCATTAAAGGTGCAGAAAAGCTTCTTCGCGAGCTTATGAATATTCCTGATAATTATAAGGTATTGTTCTTACAAGGCGGTGCTTCAACTCAGTTTGCGGCTATCCCCCTCAACTTTATGAATAAAAACGGTAAAGCCGATTTTGTTATTACAGGTCAATGGGCTAAAAAGGCATATCAGGAAGCACAGAAATACGGCGAATGCAAAGCAGTTGCATCTTCAGCTGATAAAACATTCTCATATATTCCTAAACTTGATAAAAACGAATTCACAAAGGATGCTGACTACTTTTATATTTGTATGAACAATACAATTTATGGTACAGTTTATCACGAACTCCCAGACACAGGTGACGTTCCACTTATTGCAGATATTTCATCATGTTTCCTTTCAGAGCCAATTGATGTTTCTAAATTTGCAATGGTATATGGCGGTGCTCAGAAAAACGTTGCTCCTGCAGGTCTTACAATCTGTATCATCCGCGAAGATATGCTCGGTAATGCAAGAGATATTACTCCTACAATGCTTAATTATCAAATTATGGCA
This sequence comes from Clostridia bacterium, assembly GCA_017631955.1. Classification (GTDB taxonomy): domain Bacteria; phylum Bacillota; class Clostridia; order Oscillospirales; family Acutalibacteraceae; genus Fimenecus. The sequence continues at coordinate 34,787 of JAGBSJ010000038.1, read as the reverse complement.
GACAACGATTCTCTTTATAACACACCCCCTTGCTATACAATCTATATCTGCAAACTCGTTCTTGAATGGCTTAAAGATATGGGTGGACTCGAAGCAATCAAAGAAAGAAATGAAAAGAAAGCAAAAATTCTTTATGATTTCCTTGATAACAGCAAAATGTTCAAAGGTACAGTTGTTCCTGAAGACCGTTCACTTATGAATGTACCATTTGTTACAGATAGTGAAGAACTCAACGCTAAATTCATTAAAGAAGCAACAGAGGCAGGTTTTGTAAATCTTAAAGGTCACCGTTCTGTTGGCGGTATGCGAGCATCAATCTATAACGCTATGCCTGTTGAAGGTGTAGAAAAACTCATTGAATTCATGGCAGAATTCGAAAAAGCAAATTCATAAGGAGATTAATTATGTATAACATTCTTACATTAAATAAAATTTCAAATACAGGACTTTGCCGTTTCAGTGACCAATACACTTGTGCAACAGAAATAGCAAATCCCGATGCTATTCTTGTACGTTCTGCATCAATGCACGATATGGAATTTGACAAGAACACACTTGCTATTGCTAGAGCCGGTGCAGGTGTTAACAATATTCCTATTGACAAATGTAGCGAGGCAGGTATTGTTGTTTTCAACACACCAGGTGCAAACGCTAATGCAGTTAAAGAACTTGTACTTACAGGTCTTTTCCTTTCATCAAGAAAGATTATTCCTGCAATTGAATGGGCAAAAACATTAAAAGGAAATGGCGATACAGTACCTAAAGATGTTGAAAAAGGCAAGGGCGCTTTTGCAGGTCCTGAAATCAAAGGTAAAACTCTTGGCGTAATCGGTCTTGGTGCAATCGGCATTCTTGTTGCTAATGCTGCTGCGGCTCTTGGTATGAATGTCATCGGCTATGACCCATATCTTTCAGCTGAACAAGCTGCAACTCTTGATAAACATGTTAAATTAACAGATAATCTTAACACTATCTACACTGAAAGTGATTATATTACACTTCACTTACCTCTTAACGATGGTACTCGTGGTCTTATTAATGCAGATACAATCGCTACTATGAAAGACGAAGTTAGGATTCTTAACTTTGCTCGCGGTGAACTTGTTGACACAGAAAGCATTATCACTGCACTTGAAAACGGCAAGGTTGCTTCTTATGTTACTGACTTCCCTAATGATGCAGTAATTGGTGCTACAGGCGTTATTGCAATTCCTCACCTTGGTGCATCAACTCCTGAGTCAGAAGACAACTGTGCGGTTATGGCAGTTGAACAAGTTGCTGACTACCTTGAAAATGGTAGCATTGTAAATTCTGTTAACTACCCTGCTGTTACACTTGGTACTTGTGACAAACACAGAATTACGATTATGCACAAAAACATTTCAGGAATTGTTAGCAAAATTACTTCTGCATTCGCAAACGAAGATGTTAACATTGACAATATGGTTAACAAATCAAAAGGCGAATATGCTTATACAGTAATTGATTCTGACACAGGCGCATCACCTGAATCACTTGAGGCATTGAAAAAAATTAACGGAATTATTAGAATTCGCGTAATTAAATAATTACATATCAATAAGTAAGACCTACTCAAGTGAGTAGGTCTTTTTTATGTATTTTCTTCAGTTTGTTCTTCGGTGTGTATGATTTCTGAATAGTTTCGTTTAATGTCAATTCTGTCATAGAATTTTTTTATTCTTAAACTTACTCGGAATTCACGGTCACATTTTTTGCAGTAAAAAATACCCCTGAATGACTGATTACTGAATTTCCACTTTTTAATTACTTTAACATTTCCACCACAAATATCACATACACAGTTGAACACATTCTTATCAATCAACGGGTCATCCTTTTTTCTTATAACATAAGGATGGAACGCAAGACGGGCATAGAAATCTTCATTACACTCTTTTATAAACTCATTCAGTTTATCTTTATTAAACGTCTTCTTAAAGCATTCTGCACTTAAAAGACTATCATCTAAGGCACGGTGGTGTGGAAACTTTTCTGCGTCAATCTGGAGGCATTCAGCTGCATAAGAAAGACCCGCTTGTTGAACATTCTCCATATTAATAAAACACTGACAATATCTTTGTAAATCGGCATACTTACGAATAAAGCTTATATCTTCTTTATTAAGAAAGCATTTGACATTTGTAAGCAAAGTACGAATGTCTGTATCGCCCCAACTGAGCACTACAGAGTCATCCCCTACCCATTTTTCAAACTCGCTTATTACTTCAGAAAATGGTTTTCCCGCTTTAATATCGTCGTTAGAAATATTAGTAAGATTTTTAATTCTGGAACGAAGTTTCTTTGATAAAACTGGTTTAATTATCTCTGAAAATGTGCCAACAGTATTGAGACTTTCATCAAGTTTAACTGCACCGACTTCAATTATTTCGTTCACAAATCTTTGAGCAGATTTCATATATGAATTATTCCACTCTAAATCCATTATTATGTAATTCATAACCCACCATCAATAAAAACACTTATTATCACAATAAAAACTTACACCGTCATCAGTAAGTAAATCTTCAAGTTTCTCTCCTGAATAAAAAGATTTATCTAAATTCAAATCAAGCAAAGGTTTAATAACAAAATTACGTTCAAGCATTCGCGGATGAGGTAAAGCAAGTGTAAGTGAATCTATTTTTTCATTCTCATACATAAGCAAATCCACATCAATAATACGCGGACCATTTTTGATTGTTCTGATTCTGCCCATACACGCTTCAATACCCAAAGCGGCGCCTAAAAGATTATGAGCGTTCAAATCTGTTGAAACTGCAACTACAATATTAAGAAAATCGTCCTGATTTGCATACCCAACAGGTGCTGTTTCATAAACACTTGAAATTTCAACAACTTTAGTTAACGGCAGCAAATTTAACGCTTCAACTGTATCAATTAAATTTTGTAAACGGTCACCAATATTTGTACCAATTCCTAAATATGCAATCATTTTCTTGACCTTTCAATTTCAACCGCAACAAAATTAAAATCTGCTTTAATTGGTGCTTGTGGTTTTTTTAGTGTAATTTTAAGAGTTTCAATTTTTTCGAACTCTTTAAACAATTCGTCTACTACCCTTTGTGCAACACGTTCAATTAAATCATTCTTTTCACTTTGTGCAACGCGACTAACTGTTTTAATGATTTTTGCATAACTAACTGTATCATCAACATTATCAGATTCACATGGTTTTGATAAGTCTACACCTGCTTCAATATCAAAAACAAAAACTTGTCCATCAACTTTTTCTTCAGGATTTACTCCATGATAACAGAATAATTCTAAATCTTTAACTATAACCTTGTCCATATTAATTCCTCACTAATGCATCTGCCATTTTTGCACCTAAAACATTTTCTTTAACATTATGAACGCGAATAAAATCGGTACCGTTTGCTATTGCTAATGAATTTGCAGATATTGTACCAAATAATTTTTCGTCATTTTCTGTATTGGTTGCAGCACCCACAACTCGTTTAAGTGATAACGCGGTCAACAGTGCAACATTATCACGTTTTATTCTAGCAAGATTCTTTATTACTTCAATATTCTGCTCATAAGTTTTACCAAACCCCACGCCAATATCAAGCATAATATTTTTATGCGGAATGTTCATTTTATCACACTTATCAAGAACATTGTCAAAAAACTCAATTACATCTTCAGTTACAGTATTTTTGTATTCAGGTACAATGTTTGCATTGCCACCGCCTGTGTGCATTACAATCCAGCCACAATCATATTTCTTGACCAAGTTTGCCATTTTTTCGTTAAACACACCACTTACATCATTGATTATTGATGCGCCATTGTTCAAAGCGTATTCTGCAACTTCCGGGTAGAATGTATCAACAGAAATTACACAACTAAACTCATTTGAAAGATATGGTAAATACTGCTTAATAATTTCAAGTTCTTCTTCAGCACTTACAAGTTGACTGTCAGGTCTTGTTGACTGAGCGCCGATATCAATTATATCTGCCCCTTGTAAAAGCATTTCTTCAACGTGCTCTTTTGCCTTTTGAGGTGTATTGTATTTTCCGCCATCAGCAAAGGAATCCTTTGTAACATTAAGAATTCCCATAACATACGTTTTTTTGCCTAATTCGAAACTAAAATCTTTTCCCGAAAAAATCATTTTATTCCCAACAGAGTCATTACTTCGGCTCTTGTTCGTGCATCCTTTCTCATCGAACCTCTTAATGCTGATGTTTGTGTTTTTGAACCAGCCGCTTTTATTCCACGCATTGTCATACACAAATGCTCCGCTTCAACAACTACTGCAACGCCTTTGGGATTCATTGAATCTTGAATAAAATCTGCAATCTGTGCAGTTAAACGCTCTTGTAATTGTGGACGACGAGCATAAGAGTTTACTATTCTTGCAAGTTTTGAAAGTCCTATTACAAGACCTTCATCATTAGGAATATAAGCAATGTGTGCTTTACCTACAAACGGTAAAAAATGATGCTCGCACATTGAATACATAGGAATATCACGAACAATTACAATTTCATCACTCTGACCTTCGCGAAACATTTTAAGATGCTTTGCAGGGTCTTCATTAAGTCCTGAAAAAATTTCTTCATACATATTTGCAACTCGTTTTGGGGTTTCTTGAAGACCTTCTCTGTCAGGGTCCTCGCCTATTGCTAACAATATTTCGCGAAATGCATTTTCAATTCTTTGCTTATCCATATTAATTAACCTCATCAAAAGTAATTGTTATATAATAATATCTGTCAACAGTACTGTAAGAAACTTTATCTTCACGAAGATTTCTTCCGCTTTTTCTTACGGATTTATCAACATAATCAAAAAATTTATTTTGATTATCTATTTCAGCAACTGCCCGTTTATAATCGCTACTATTTTCAAATACAAACTCAACTGAATTTTCACCTGTTCTCAGTATATTGGCAGTAGCATCAACTAACCCTGAAAAGCCAGTAAACACCTTGACAGAAGTGTTTTTCATTTTGAAATAATTCGCCATCTCATAAACGCAATTATTGTTTTCTACATTAAAATTGCTATGAGTACGCTTTATGTATGAATCTGTAACATTGAAATAAAAGTACCCTTGTGCATCTGTAAATGCACCGTCATTCCATGTTGCATCCAAGTGATAATTGTAACCGTCTATCTGCACAACATTCCACATATGCAACTCATCCTCATTACCAGTAGATGCCTCGCCAACAATGAGATAGTTTTTTATTCCAACCTCATCAAGAAGCATTTGGACTGCTCTTGCATAACCCTCACATACCGTTTTGCCATTTAACAAGGCACCATATGCGGTCTGACCTTCAAAATTTAAAGTTTCTCTATCATAAACTGCATTATCACAAACATAATCATGCAAGTATAATTCTTTTTCAAACTGTGTATAGTATTGTGGCATATCTGAAACTATACCATCAATCTTCTTCTCAAGTTGGTCAGATATTTTTTCGGCTTCATTTTCTTTTAATCTGTATTTATGAGCAATTTCAACATAATCGCTATAAACGGTATAATTATAATTACCAGTTAACCAAAATAATTCTGAATTATCTAAAATAACCGCATCAATAACAGTTTTCATTTCTTCTTCATTAAGGCGAACTTTACATTTCTCATCAAAATCAAGTGCAGAAAAATACAATGAAATGTATGAATCTTTCAATTCTTCGGGCAAATTATGATAATAGTAAAAGCTTTTTTTCTGAAGTTCTTTTTGGAATTCATTATATTCTTCAGTTGTATATTGGTCTGCGTTTATAGAGTCCTCAAGAGCTTTCTCTTTCATTTCATAGGATGCAATTTTGAAACAATTGTAAAAGATTATCATTACACAAATTGCAATGAAAATCTTAAATAGTTTTTTCATTAATTATCACCCTTTTTCATTATTTCAGGATAAAACTTATCATCAGCATAGCAATATGTTTTTAAAGTATCAACAGAATTAGAGTAATCGATAACAGATATATCTGTTTTACAAGAATTCACAAATGATGTAAATAAATCCTCGGAATCATTGATATATTTCTCGACTAGTACTGACCTTATAACGTTACAGATAATACTTTCTCTTGTGTCGTTATCACTTATCTGTAAATACTTGTATGTCATATCAGGTGAAAGTTCCTGCACACCGGATGAAAGAGATAATTTAAAATCCTGCGACTTATAATCTACATCATTTTTAACATCAATAGTAAATCCATCAAACAAATTAAGCACTTCTTTGAACTGCTTTTTATCAAAAATCACATATTTGTCAATATCAACGCCATAGTCATCAAGCAAGAAATTTTTAATACCACGCTCATAATCCGTAGAATAAACGCTACTGATTCTTAACGTTTTACCGTTATATAAAACATTTTCACCACCATCAATGCATTTCACTTTCATCGATTTATTGTCAAAATCAGTCGATACTACACACAAGAAATCCACACCATCTTGTTCTTCAATAATAAAAAGAATATTCGATTTACCGCTTAAATTATTTACAGAGTATGTGATTGCTTCTTCCCCTTGTGTTAATTCAGTTGTGGTTGTTGATGAATTTTCAACAAGGTTTGAGATATCATAATCAAGAGAACGCATAAACAAAACAACAGAAAACCCAGCAAGTAACAAAATAAACACCGCAAAAGAAATAACAAAATATTTAATTGTAGATTTTTTTACATTATTTTCTATAAACAAGTTCTTATTTTTCATTTTAACACCAAAAAGTTTAATATCTAAAGTAGTATAACACAAATTAAACATATAAACAATAACAATGAAAAAAATAAGGACTTAAAAAGCCCTTATTTTTCAGTAAAATGATATTTATTTTCCGATTTTCCAAATGCTTTTGTACTGTCACCTGCTCTAAGCAATACAGTTACAGTTTGCATAATAAGTTTGAAGTCAAGCCACAAACTATATTTTTCAATATACATAAGGTCGAGTACAAGTTTATCTTTAGGTGAAGTATTGTATTTGCCCGCAATCTGTGCGAATCCTGTTAAACCACCTTTTACTCTTAATCTGTATGAGAATTCTGGTAATTCCTGAGTATATTTATCTACATTCTCAACCATTTCAGGACGAGGACCAACTACACTCATTTCACCTTTGAAAATATTGATTAACTGTGGCAATTCGTCAATACGGAATTTTCTTAAAATTTTACCGACTTTTGTGATTCTATCGTCATCGTCAGTAACTGAACGATTTTCAGAATTCTGTTCACTCATAGTACGGAATTTGTAAACATTGAAGAGTTTACCGCCTTTTGTTGCTCTTAATTGACGAAAGAATACATGTCCGCCATCTTCCGCTTTAATCATAGCTGCACAAACAAGCATTAATGGTCCACAAACTACAAGACCAACTCCTGAAATTACAATATCCATTAAACGTTTAATAAATCTTTGTTCAAATGTTAAATCACGAACAACCGCCGACACCAATGGTTTATCATCAAGAATTGCAGTTTTAGCGCCAAGCATTACCACATTATCCATTTCAAAATTGAAATAGATGTTCTTATTTTTAGCGTAACAATATTCATTCAACAATGATTTTTCTTTTGTTGGTACGTCATACAGAAATACGGTATCACAAGCGTTTATAATGTCAAACACATTATCTGAACTGTAATGAATCATATCTGTAACATTATACTGCTTTTTATATCTTCTGATTTTTGGCATAATGTTGTTAAGTGAATGTTCAGAACTTGTGATTACACAACATCTTTCCGGCGGATTAATTGAGAAATACACATAATTGCCAAAATAGGTAAAGAAAACAATCAACAAGCCCTGAATCAACATTACAAGAGCAAGGAGATGTGGTGACTCATACACGAAGTGCTCGTTATTATTCTCATTAACATTCATAATACACAACTGCAAGTGAGTAACAAGGTCGGTTACATAAGTTGCAAGTGCTAATGAGGTAACAATCGGTTTACTTTTAAGTCGACCTATTGCATAACCGCCATAAACGGAAACGAGTGCCGCCTCAACAACACAGAATGTAACAAAAGTAACACCTGTTGTTCTTGACAAATGAACAATCCACTCATATTCCGTTCCAAAAATCAAGAAAAAAGTTGCAGTCAATGAAATATACATTGTTGCTTTCAAAAGAAACACAATGGTCTTTTGAAACTTAAATAAGATTTTCATATATTCCTCCAAAAATGGACAATCATATCTATATTACAGCTTAATACTACTTGAAACATGACAATTTGTCAACAAATATAACTAAACTGTAATTAAAGTGTCATTTTTAGCATATTTATGATTTTTTAATTAATTTACGAAGTGAGTCAAGATTAAGTTGTGACAGAACTATTCCTATAAAAATAAGAACACAACCAAGATAACCTCTGCCACTCATAATCTCATTAAGAATGATTGCACCACCGATAGCACTGAATACAGATTCGGTTGAAAAAACTATTGATGCAAAAGTTGGGTCTGCATCTTTCTGCCCTAAAATCTGGCAAGTATATGCAACACCTACTGACATTAAGCCACCATAAAGAATCGGTACTCCTGCACTCTTAATTGCAGAAAGTTCAATGGTTTCGGTACAAAGTGCAGAGATAATGCTTAAAAATCCGCAAACTAAAAACTGCATCATACTGAATTTAAGCGGACTTATATCATTTACATACTTATCAACAACAAGAATATGTGCTGCCCAGAAAATAGCCCCTATTATAAGTACAACATCACCTTTACCGAATGTCAATTCATCACCTGTCATACAAAGGAAAAACAAACCCACAAGGGCAAACATTGCGCCGAAGAAAGTAAGAATGCTTGTCTTTTTGCCAGCAAAAAATCTGATAATCGGTACAAGCACTATGTAAAGACCTGTTAAAAATCCTGCTTTACCTGCACTGCCTGTCCACTCAACACCCAACTGTTGTAAAGTTGATGCGATAAACAGTATAACGCCTGCCAAAATACTAGGCACAAGAGTTTTTATAAACTTTGATTTATCAAATTTTTCTCTTTCAAATATTAAAATAACAGGAATCAATGACAAAGAGCCAAGTAAGAATCTGATTCCGTTAAATGTAAATGCACCGACAAATTCGGCACCTACTCTTTGAGCAACAAATGCGAAGCCCCATATTATTGCGGTTAAAAAGAGTAAAGAAGTTGATTTTGCTTTAGTTTTCATATTTCACCTAAGAAAGCCACAGCTAAACACTGTGGCTCAATTTATTTATATTGCTTTTTTATTGCTTTTTTTCACCAAGTTTTTTGAAGTAAGAACACTTGGTTTTCTGTTTTCATCATAGATGATTTCAGGAATGCTACCATTTTCAACACAATCACGAGTAATAATAACTTTTGAAATTGTGTGCTCTGATGGTGTGTCATACATAATTGGCATAAGAACAGATTCCATAATGCCACGAAGTCCACGAGCACCTGTTTTCTTTTCGAGAGTTTTTTCGGCAATTGCTATGAGCGCATCATCTGTAAATTCAAGTTCAACATCATCCATCTGGAAAAGTGCCTTAAATTGCTTTAAGAGAGCGTTTTTCGGCTCAGAAAGAATCTTAATTAAATCTTCTTTTGAAAGCTGTTGCAACGCAGTAATTACAGGCACACGACCAACAAGTTCAGGAATAAGACCAAACTTAACTAAATCCTGCGCAATAACTTTTGAATAAACATCTTCAAGTTCAAACTCGGCTTTATTCTTGATTTCTGCGCCAAATCCTAAAGACGAATTACCCGCACGCTTTTCAACGATTTTTTCAATACCGTCAAAAGCACCGCCACAGATAAAGAGAATATTAGATGTATCAATCTGAATAAATTCCTGTTGTGGATGTTTACGACCGCCTTGTGGTGGTACATTTGCAACTGTGCCTTCAAGAATTTTAAGAAGTGCTTGCTGAACGCCCTCGCCACTTACGTCACGAGTGATTGATGGATTTTCACTTTTACGTGCAATCTTATCAATTTCATCAACATAAATAATGCCACGTTCCGCTTTTTCAATATCATAATCAGCCGCCTGAATAAGTCGAAGAAGAATGTTTTCAACGTCTTCACCAACATAACCCGCTTCAGTAAGAGTAGTAGCATCTGCAATAGCAAAAGGTACGTCAATAATTTTTGCAAGGGTTTGTGCAAGTACTGTTTTACCAACACCTGTAGGTCCTAACAAAACAACATTACTCTTTTGAATTTCAACACCGCAATCGTAACTATGATATATTCTTTTATAATGGTTATATACTGATACACTTAAAACCTTTTTAGCCGCATCTTGACCAACAACATATTCATCAAGAGCCGCTTTGATTTCTTGTGGTTTAGGAAGAACTTTTTCTTCAAGTTTAACTTTTTTGCCACCTTTTCTGTTAGGAGAAACATCACCTTCGCCGATGATACCCATACATAGTTCAATACATTCGTCACAAATATAAACACCTGGGCCTGCAATAAGTTTTTCAACTTGTTCCTGAGTTTTTCCGCAGAAAGAACATCTTACATTTCTTTCTTTATCGTTTTCTCTAGCCATATATTAGCTCCTTATCTCTTATAGAAAACCTTATCTACAATACCGTAATCCATTGCTTCCTGAGCAGAAAGCCAATTATCACGCTCTGTATCAAGAGCAATTTGTTCAATTGGTTTGCCAGTATTTTCAGCAAGAATTTTATTGAGTTTTTCACGTGTTTTGAGAATATGCTCAGCGGCAATTTTAATATCAGTTGCCTGACCTTTTGCACCGCCTAATGGCTGATGAATCATAATTTCACTGTTAGGAAGAGCGAATCTTTTTCCTTTTGCACCTGAAGACAAAAGGAATGCACCCATACTTGCAGCCATACCCATACAAATTGTTGATACATCGCATTTGATATACTGCATTGTATCATAAATTGCAAGGCCTGCAGAAACCGAGCCGCCTGGACTGTTAATATAAAGAGAAATATCTTTTTCGCTATCTTGCCCTTCAAGATAAAGTAACTGTGCAACAACCAAAGATGCAGTTGCATCATTAACCTCATCTGACAAAACGATAATTCTATCATTGAGAAGTCTTGAAAAAATATCGTACTGTCTTTCCCCTCTGTTTGTCTGTTCAACAACGTATGGTACAAGTGCCATAATATAACCTCCTATATTCATTAGTAATCAAAGACTAACTTAAAGCATTAAAGAATTGCCCTTTGATTATTGGACAATTCTTCAATACTTATACATATAAAAATTAATAACTAATTATTCAGCGTCTGCCTTTTTCTTTGTTGTTTTTTTAGCTGCTGGTTTCTTTTCTGCATCGTCAGCTTTTTTCTTTGCTGCAGGTTTCTTTGCAGGAGCTTTTTCTGCAGTTTCTTTCTTTTCAGCTGTCTTCTTTGTTGCTTTTTCGTCAGCAATTACAGCATTGTCTTTTACAAAATCAACTGCTTTCTTTGACTTGATGTCGCTTGCAAGTGAATCTGCAGGAATTGCCTTCTTAACTGCGTCAACATCCATAGCATACATCTTTGCAAGGTTATCGTATTCTGCATTAATTTCGTCTTCAGTTGCTTCAATGCCTTCTGCCTTAGCAATTGCTTCGATTGCAAGTGAAAGTTTAACCTGAGCTTCTGCATTTTCTTTGTAACCATCTCTGAAAGCAGACATTTCCATACCTGTGTATGAAAGGTATGTGTTAAGGTCAAGACCCTGTGACTGAAGTCTGTAATTAAAGTTATCAACAATATTGTCGATTTCTGCTTCAACCATCTGTGCAGGAATGTCAACTTTCATGCCTTTAACAACTTCTTCAAGAAGGTCGTTTGCAATCTTATTGTCTGCATCTGCTTTTTTAGCATCTTCAAGTTGTTTTTTTACACTCTTCTTAAGTTCATCAAGTGTATCGAATTCACTAACATCTTTAACGAATTCATCATCAAGAGCTGGAAGTTCTTTAACTTTGATTTCGTGAAGTTTAATTTTGAATACAGCGTCTTTTGATGCAAGATTTTCCTGATATTCTGCAGGGAATGTAACATTTACATCAAATTCTTCGCCAATTTTGTGACCGATAATCTGGTCTTCGAAACCAGGAATGAATGAACCACTACCGATAACAAGTTCATACATTTCTGCTTTGCCGCCATCGAATGCTACACCATCAACAAAGCCCTCAAAATCGATAACTGCTGTATCGTTCTTTTTAACTGCTCTGTTATCAACGCTAACCATTCTTGAGTTCTGTTCCTGCATTTTTGCAAGTTCAGCTTTAACTTCGTCTGCAGAAACTTTGCATGAAGGTCTTGTAGCTTTAAGTCCCTTATATTTGCCAAGTTCAACTTCTGGCTTAACTGCAACTTTAAGTTTAAGAACAACACCATCTTTACCGATTTCAGGAACTTCAAGGTCATAAGGAGTACCAACAACCTGGAGTTTTGACTCGAGAATTGCTTCGCTTACTGCCTCAGGGTAAATGAGTTCAAGTGCATCTTCATAGAAAACGCCTGAACCATAAATCTTTTCGATAAATGCTCTTGGAGCTTTACCTTTTCTGAAACCGTTGATAGTGATGTCTTTTCTAACTTTAAGGTATGCTTTTTGAACAGCTGCCTCAAATGTTGCACCATCAATAGTAATTTCAAGTTCGTAGACATTCTTTTCTACATTGTTAGTTGACTTTAACATTAAAATATTCCTCCCGAATATTATTGTTTTTGATTTTCCACAAAAATTCAATATATTATAACACAGAAAAATTGTAAATACAATATTTTCCAAAAGTTTTTCTTCAAAAATCAAGTAAAATAATAATGATTTTGACGATTTTTATCATTTATTTATAAACAATGGGCAAAATCCCAGATAATCTGCAGAAACAAGTTGAAATTTTATGCCATCATAAACATCATTTATTGCGCCGTTTATTGCACCGCCGTGAAGATGTCCATAATAACATCTCGCTATTTTATATTCCTTAAGCACATTCATAATCGGCTCGCATACTTTTGAATTGCTTACAGGCGGATAATGTAAAAACACTACAACTTCACCGCCGAGTTTTTGTGCTTCTTCGATTGAGCGTTTGAGTCGCGCACATTCACGCGCCATTACTTTGTCTACATTTTCACTTTCTGCATCAAAAAACCAACCGCGAGTACCCGCTATTGCAATTTCTCCTACTTTATAGGCGTTGTTATGTAGAAAATGAATTGAGTCAAAACCCTTTTCTTTGCAGAATGTTTCCATTTTTGTTATTGTATTCCACCAGTAATCGTGATTACCTTTTGAAATGATTTTTCTACCATTCAGTTTATTAAGAAACGCAAGGTCTTTTTCAGCTTGTTCTAAACCCATAGCCCAAGAAATATCGCCATTTATTATAACTGTATCATCATTAGTAATTAAATGTTGCCAGTTGTTTTCAATTCTTTGGGCATAGTCATCCCAGCCCTTGAAAATATCCATGGGCTTGTCTACTGAAAATGATAAATGAGTATCACCAATAGCATAAACTGACATAAAGAAAAATCTCCTATGAATAAACAAGTCATACTTTCAAAAAATAATTTTGAAAGGAGGACTAAAAATGGACAAGAATAAGAATATTACTTGTGACGCTTGTCATTGCATTTTCAATGACGGTCACATGAATTGCACAGCAGACGGTATTAAGGTAGGTACACACAGTGCTTGCTCTTGTGATGATACAAGATGTGCAACTTTCAAGCTTAATACAAGAGACGTAGAATAATTCAAATCAAATGCGGAAGCCGATAAGCAAACAGCTTCCGCATTAGTTATTAAAGCATTAGATACCTAACATATCAAATACAACCTGTTTCATATCTTCCTTCTTAGCAACACCTGTAAAGCGTGGTGTTTTGCCTTTAAGAGTAGCAAGTTGTGGTGGTACTGGTTCGTTTGATTTTGCGAATAATTCTTCAACCATATCGAATTCGTTATCTGCTTTGATTTCGTCTGTAATAGCAGCAAGAACGCTTGCAGAGAATTTATATGGGTTTGCAGTTGAAGCGATAACAGTTGGTGTTTTGTCCCCTGTATTTGCTACATAATCATCATAAACTTTAACTGCAACTGCAGTATGAGTATCACAAAGATAATCTTTATCTGCAAAAACTTTACCGATAGTATCTTTTGTTTCAGCATCATCACAACAACCTGCTGCAAAGAGTGCTTTAACTTTATCTGCTACATCTGCAGAAACTGTATATTTACCATCATTATTGAGAGATGACATCCACTCTGCTACCTGAACATCATTTTCGCCACAAAGGTGGAAAAGAAGGCGTTCAAGGTTACTTGAAATAAGAATATCCATTGATGGAGATGTTGTGCAGTAGAAGTCTCTGTTTTTATTATAAGTACCACTTGTAAGGAAATCTGTAAGAACATTATTTGCATTTGAAGCACAAATAAGAGTTTTTACAGGCACGCCCATTCTTTTAGCATAATAAGCCGCAAGAATGTTACCAAAGTTACCTGTTGGTACAACAACATTCATTTCTTCGCCGTTTTTAAGTTCGCCATTCTGGAGCATATCACAATATGCAGATACATAATAAACAATCTGTGGTACGAGACGTCCCCAGTTAATTGAGTTAGCAGATGAAAATGCAAGTCCATTTTCTTTGAATTTCTTTTCGATATCTTTATCTGTAAAAATTTTCTTAACACCTGACTGTGCGTCGTCAAAGTTACCTTCAATAGCACAAACGCTAACATTACTACCCTCTTGAGTAGTCATTTGGAGTTTCTGCATTGGGCTAACGCCATCAACAGGATAGAAAACAAGAATCTTTGTGTTTGGAACATCTGCAAAACCTTCAAGAGCTGCTTTACCTGTATCGCCTGATGTTGCAACAAGAATTACGATTTCAGTATCTTTAACTGTTTTGTTTGCAGAAACTGTAAGAAGATATGGAAGAAGCTGAAGTGCCATATCTTTGAATGCACAAGTTGGACCTCTCCAAAGTTCAAGCACATTAGCAGTATCAGAAAGTTTATAAAGTGGAGATACTTTTTCCGAACTGAATTTGCCCGCCTTATATGCACCTTCAACACACATAGAAAGTTCGTCTTCTGTAAAATCAGTAAGATAAAGACGAAGAACTTCTTTTGCTCTTTCAATGTAACTCATTGGTACGAGTTTTTCTATAAATTCAAGAGAAATCTGTGGGATTTCAGTTGGAACAAAAAGTCCGCCTTCTGAAGAAATTCCTTTTGCGATTGCTTCAGCCGCAGTAACTTTTACGGCTTTGTCTCTTGTACTTGTATAAAACATAGTAACACATCCTTTTCGTGTGGTATTTTATCATATAAAAATTTGTTTTTCAACAATTAAAAATATTATTTTGCATCAGAATCAAAAGCATTTTCAATATGCTTAAGTTTTACGGGTTCATCATTCTGAAAATAGACTTCAACAATATCATATCTTGGTTGTTTTTTCACCTGATAATTTTTCATAAACAACTGCGATGAAGCAATAATTTTTGTTCTTTTGGTTGTATCAACCGCATCCGCAGGTGTATATTTCATATTTTCACTTCGTGTTTTAACTTCAACAAAGCACAAATACTTTTTATCTTCTGCAATTAAATCTATTTCACCTAATCGGCAAGAATAATTAGCCGAAACAATGTAATATCCGTGTTTACGAAGATAGCGTGATGCAATTATTTCTCCATAATCACCCAACAAATTGGAATCCATTATTTTTCACCATAAAACTTTTTAAGAAACGACATTCTATGTATTGGCGACGGACCAAATTCACGTATTCTTTCATAGTGAAGTTTAGTACCATAACCTTTATGCTTTTCAAACTCATACTGTGGGTATTCTTTTGTTTTCTCAAGCATAAAACGGTCACGACTAACTTTTGCAAGGATTGATGCCGCGGCAATCGACATACTTTTAGCATCACCTTTAACAACAGTTTCTTCTGTTACAAAAGGGATTTTAGGGTATTGGTTGCCATCAATTAAAGCATAATCCGGTCTTATTTTTAATCCTTCAACCGCTCTATGCATAGCAAGAAAAGTTGCATTAAGAATATTGATTTCGTCTATTTCTTTTTCAGTTGCAACTCCTATTGAATAGTCAATTGCTTTTTCACAGATTATATCAAAAAGTTGTTCACGCTTTTTCTCACTTAACTTTTTAGAGTCATTAAGTCCTTCAATTTCAAGACCCATAGGCAAAATTACTGCAGCAGCGTGTACGGGACCGGCTAATGGTCCGCGGCCCGCTTCGTCAATACCGCAAATCACCTTATAACCCGCTTTTACAGCGTTTTCTTCATATAAATAGTCCATATCTTACTCCGGTTTTTCGAGAGAAATTGTACCTAATCTGCCACCACGATATTCATCAAGCAACATTACAGATGCACGCTCATAATCAATTTCTCCGCCTTTAATCATCATTCCGCGTTTTTTACCAATCATTTCAAGAACTTCCCACGCCTCTTTATCGGTAAAATCTGCAATTTTATATCTTTCTGTAAGACGGTCAGGGTAATTATTTTTCATAACCTCTAAAAGGCGGACTGCTAAAGTTTCAGCATCAAGAATTTCGTCCTTGACAGAACCGATGAATGCAAGTCGGTCACCAACTTTAGGGTCGTCAAATTTAGGCCATAACACACCAGGTGTATCAAGAAGTTCAATGCCGTTACCAATCGGAAACCACTGATTATGTCTTGTAACACCTGCTTTGTCGGCAACTTTTGCTTTTGCCGCACCTGCCATTCTATTGATAAAAGAGGATTTACCAGTGTTAGGTATACCAACTACCATAATTCTTAATGCTTTACCTGGCATTCCTCTGTCTTCATTCTTTTTTATAACATCTTTAAGAACTTCGCGGACTGCAACAATATAATTATTGAGTCCTTTACCTGTTCGGCAATCAACAGGAATTGCTTTTACGCCTTTTTTCTTATAGTACTCAACCCATTGATTTGTTGTATTTTTATCTGCTAAATCACATTTATTAAGCAAAACAATTCTAGGTTTATTATTAATCAATTCTTCAAGCTCGGGGTTTGAACTACTATATGGAATTCTTGCATCAATGATTTCTGTAACACCGTCAACAAGAGATAAGCTCTCTTTAATAAGGCGACGTGTTTTCGCCATATGACCAGGAAACCATTGAATAATCTGTTTTTGAGTATCAGCCATTTTAAGAACTCCTTAACTTACGAATTAAATAAACCGGTATCGCCAAATTTATATACAACTTTACCCATAACATAATCTTCATCAATCATACCAACTCTGATATCACGACTGTCGGCAGAATGGTTACGATTATCACCCATTACAAATATTTTACCCTGTGGAACAACATATCTATGGGACATACCATAGGTATATTTTGCAGCTTCTTTAATATATGGTTCATCGAGAACTTTACCGTCAACTATTGTTTTGCCTGTTTTATGGTCAAACTCAACAGTCTGTCCGCCTACTGCAATAACTCGTTTAATAAGCACTTTCTCATAACCATTTGGTTGTGAAACAACAACTACATCACCGTAACTCACTTCAGGTGTAATTGAAGATATAATAAGATTATCGCCATTATGGAGAGTGTTTTCCATTGATTCACCTGATACAACAGATATCTTAAAAAAGAATGTAAATATAATACCGACCGCTATTACAGCAGTCAGTAATATTGATGCGATATCATAAACTGTTTCAAGATTTTTAGCTTTATTTGTCATTATTTATTTTCCAATCACCAAAAGGATAAATTCGTGTTTCCGCAACACCTAATACATAACGCTCATCAATAAGTCCGATTGTTCTGAATCGGCTATCAAGAGAGTCGTTTCTATTATCACCCATAACGAAAATATAACCTTCAGGAATCTCTAAAGGATAAACATAATCGCCACTGATTTCTGTTTTTTCTGCGATATATGGCTCATAAAGAATTTTACCGTTTACAGTTACTGTACCCTCAATAAAATCAATATTTACAGTATCGCCACCCTTAGCAATAACACGCTTAATAAGTGGTTCATTAAGTGAATTTGGCTGAGTGATTACAACAATATCACCTGTTTTGACTTCGTTTGTAATGGCACTAACTGTAAGCCAGTCTCCAGACTGAAGTGTAGGATTCATTGAGTCGCCATTTACACCCACAACTCTAAAGAAAAATGCGAAAATAAGTAAGATAAGCAAGATTGCATAAATTAATGAATCAAGCCAATCATAGACAAATCTCCATGATTTGTTTTTATCATTTCTAGAATATTCAGAAACTTCAAATGAAATTGAAAAATCCTCTGTTTTTCTCATCTTTATCACCCTTAAATCAACAGTTATTTTATCTGTTTCGCAATATTGCTTATTTTGGTAAGACGATGACTTACCCCTGACCTTGAAATAGGTGTACTTAACATTTCGCCTAATTCACGTAATGAAATATCGGGGTTTTCATATCTTAATTCTGCGACTTCACGCAAATCATCAGACAAATACGAAAGTCCCACAGTATTTTTTATATGTATTATTGCCTCAACATGTTTTGAAGCGGCATCAATAGTTTTATCAAGATTTGCACTTTCAAAATTCAACTTACGATTAACATTATTGCGCATATCTTTATACATTTTGACACCCATAACCTCGAGTGCTGAATTTGAAGCACCCATAGTTGCGAGAATATCTTCAATGGACTCACTATCTTTAAAATATATTACATAGTTTGAATTTCTTGTAATGCTTTTTGGTTCAACTGACAGTTGTTCAAAATCATTTATAAAAACTTTTAAATCACGACTTAAATTCAGATATGGCACTACAAACTCTAAATGATAACGTTTGTTAGGGTCATTAACTGTGCCACAAGCAAGAAATACCCCTTTCAAGAATGCGTTTTTACAACATTCATCTGAAAAATTCGCCCAATTAAGCCGGACTGCACCGTTTTTCTTTGAATACCCAAAAGTTTCAAGCACTTTTATTCGTTCAGATTCTTTTGTAATTTCAACTTTAATTTTTCCTGATTTTGACTTTATTAATTTTGCAGTTACGCCACACACACTTTTCATAAGTTCAAAGTATGTTTGTGCGATTCCGCTATGTTCTGTCAAAATTGACATATCGTAATAAGAAAACGCTCTTGAAAACAACATCATACCATAAGCAAATGCGTGTTTACAACAATCGTTTTCAATTTCAACACTTAATATTTCATTTTTTACATCTGCTGAAAATGACATATTATAAATCCCTTATCTATTCATATCTCTGTGAAGAACTGATACATTGAAGCCCTTATCTTTAATCGAATTATACACAATTTCTGCAAATACTACAGAACGGTGTTTACCGCCTGTACAACCTATTGAAATTGTTAACTGACTCTTTCCTTCTGTTCTATAAAGAGGAACAAGATAGTTAATGAGGTCTAAAAGTTTTGGTTCTAAATCCTCTGCTTCCTTAAAACTCATAACATAATCACGGACAGGAGTATCAAGCCCTGTCTGTTGTTTAAGTTCAGGCACATAAAAAGGATTTGGTAAACAGCGAACATCAAAAACCAAATCGGAATCCTTAGGTGTGCCATATTTAAATCCGAATGACAATACGTTAATTTTCATTGTTGCAGATACGTCTTCAACAAAGAGCTTTGCTACTCGCTCTTTTAACTGTGATGGAGAAATTAACGATGTATCAATAATATAATCAGCTAAATCGCGTGCTTTTGAAATCATTTCGCGTTCTTTAACAATTATATCTTGCAAATTCTGTGATTCATCAAATTTAAGTAACGGATGTTTTCTACGGGTTTCTTGATAACGTCTTAAAATAACATCATTGTCTGCATCAATGAAAAGAATTTTATATTCACAATTCATTGTTTTCAATTCTTCAATAGCATTGAACAAGTGAGCAAACGAGTCACCAAGACGAATATCAGCAACAATAGCTACTTTTTCACGCACTTCTGCAGAATCTTCAAGAAGTTGAACGAAGGTAGGAATAAGTTTTGGAGTCATATTATCAACGCAGAAAAAACCGATATCTTCAAGAGTATCAATAACTCTTGATTTACCTGCGCCTGACATACCTGTAACAATAACAAGTTGCATTTTTACTCACCCTACTCCCCTATAATTTTAACTTCTGTTTCAAGTTTTACGCCGTGTTTTTCATACACGATTTTCTGCACATCTTTTATAAGATTAAGAACATCTGTTGATGTAGCGTTATCTTTATTAATTACAAATCCCGCGTGCTTTTCGCTTACCTGCGCACCGCCCACTGTATAACCTTTAAGTCCGCAATCTTCAATAAGTGCCCCTGCAAAATAACCTTCTGGTCGTTTGAAAGTACTGCCCGCACTCGGGTATTCCAACGGTTGCTTATCTTTTCTTCTTTGAAGCTTATCGTCCATTGCTGCTTTTATTTCAGTTTTTGGGGCTTTTTTAAGTTTCATAAGCGCAGAAACTATTGTGTAACCATTGTCAGTATAAGCACTACCACGGTATCTTAAATTCAACTCACTTTGTGGCAACTCGTTGAGATTACCATTTTCATTAATATGCTTGCAAGAATAAAGAACATCTTTCATTTCTCCGCCATATGCACCTGCATTCATATAAACCGCACCGCCAAGAGTACCCGGTATTCCATAAGCAAATTCAAGACCTGAAAGTGAATTTTCAAGCGCAAACATACAAAGGGATTTTAATGATGCACCCGCTTCACAACAGATTGTTTCGTCATCAACAAGATAAATGTTTGAAATTTTTGAGCCAATTTTTATAACTACATTTTCGATTCCATTATCAGCAACAAGCAAATTTGAGCCATTACCAATTACTAGTGGACAAATATTTTTTGAATAGCAAAAACCTAAAATTTTCTGAAGAGAATCAACTGACTGTGGTATAACAAGTACGCGAGCATTACCGCCACATTTGAAACTTGTATATTTTTTCATAGGTGCATTAAGGATTACTTCTGCACCAAGATTTTCGGCGAATAATGCGATTTCGTTATACACTCAAATACCCTCTTTCAATTAATAGTTCTGCCAGATATCAATTTCTTTTGCCTGTGGCTCATAGCCCTCATCCATACCAAGTTGATGAAGAAGCTCACGAGCAGCATTATAACCCATTTTCTTCTGTCTATTATTCATAGCGGCACATTCAATAATAACCGCAAGATTTCGACCAGGTTTTACTGGCACAACAGTCAACGGGATTTTAACATCAAGAATAGTTATGTATTCATTATCAAGACCCATACGGTCGTATACTTTTGAGCTATCCCATGGCTCAAGTTGAATAACCATATTGATTTTTTCTGTAAGTTTTACGGCACCCATACCGAAAATACGACGAGCATTAATAATGCCTATTCCTCGAAGTTCAATAAAATGACGAATATTATCAGGCGCAGAGCCAACTAAAGTTTTAGCAGATGCTTTTCTGATTTCAACTGCATCATCAGCAATAAGACGATGACCACGCTTAATAAGTTCGATAGCAGTTTCACTCTTACCAACACCACTATCACCAACAATGAGAACACCTTCACCATAAACTTCAACAAGAACGCCGTGACGTGTGATTCTTGGAGCAAGTGCTGTACCAAGGAAATAGATAAGCGTTGACATACTTGCAGATGTTGCTTCTGCAGTTCTAATTATTGGAACCTTATATTTTTGTGCCGCTTCAATCATACCATCAAGCGGTTCAAGACTTCTTGTAATAATAACAACTGATGGTTGTTTGCTAAAAAGGCGCTCCATACACTGGAGTTGTTCTTCTTTTGAGAAAGATTTTACAAATTCAAATTCAGAAAAACCAAGATACTGCACTCTTGCTGGGTCAAAATATTTATCATTACCCGCAAGTAAAAGTCCAGGTCTGTTAACTTCCTGTGATGTAATTGAAATTTCTGATGCGTCACAAGGTAAATATATTGTTTCAAGGCCAAATTCATTAATTATTTTTTCTAAAGAAACAGAATATTTTGAAGCCAAAACGCCTACCTCCCCTTTTACTGATTATATTTAATATATTATATATCATATTATTAATTTTTCCAATAGTTTTTTGAATATTTTTTCAATTTATTTTTATTAAAAACAGAACCCGACAGGTATTCCCATCGGGCTCTTTCAATTTATGAAATCAGGTTATTTCATGTTTTCTTCGTATGACTTAATCATCTTTTTAACCATCTGACCGCCAACTGAACCTGCCTGCTTTGAAGTAAGGTCACCGTTGTAGCCCTGCTTAAGATTTACGCCTACTTCAGAAGCAGCTTCCATCTTGAAACGATTGAGAGCTTCACGTGCTTCTGGTACTACGTTCTTATTACCTCTTGACATCTGAATACACCCCTTATCAATTATTTTTTATATCAATTGCGTTTGCAGTAGTATTTTGAGTAATTATCAAGAATTTATTATTGAAAAATTTTGCTAATTATAATCTCTTAACGATAAAAATTTATAACCTTGTCGTCTTGCTTCATCAATTATATCGGACAAGGCACTTGCATTGTCGGGCGAAACAGAATGCAACAGTATTACAGCACCTGGATGAAGTCGTGAAACAACTTTTTCATAAGCATAATTTTTGCCTTTTTGATTGTTTAAATCCCAATCCGCATAAGCTAGAGACCAGAAAACGCAAGTATAGCCCAATTTATTAATCTGATTTAACGCTACCTCGTTATATTCCCCTTTAGGAAACCTGAAATATGGCTCACTATAATTAAAATTCTTTTGAAGATACTCTTCCATTCCTTTGACTTCTGTAATCATTTGGTCTGTACTTATTTCTGCAAATGATGGATGTGTTACTGAATGATTACCAACAATGTGACCTTCGTCAATCATTCGCTTAATGAGTTCTGGGTTTTCTTTAACTTGTGGTAAAGTACAGAAAAATGCCGCGTTTACATTTTTCTCTTTTAGTGTATCAAGGATTTTTGATGTATAGCCATTTTCATAGCCACAATCAAAAGTCAGATACAGCACTTTTTCTTTTGATTTGGTATCAAGACAAAATGCGTTGAATTTGTTAGTTTCAAAGAATTTTTGTGCATTTATTGATATTTCATTTACCACACCATTTTTAGCAACACCATAACTGTGAGCAATTTTCTCGTTTGAATAAATTCTTTCTGCCATTGGCTCAGGTGTTACAGTAGTTTCAGGTGAATTTGTTTGCTTTTCTGTTGTACTTTCTGTTGTATTTTGAATTGTTGATTCTGTTATAGTTTCATATTGCGGAATACTCATTCTTTTACAAGAAGTCAACAGTGACAAGCACAGCGTAAGGCAGATTATTTTAATAAAACACTTCATATACTACACTTACTTCATCATTTTATTAACGTTGTCGACAACATTGTTTACTGTATCCATTGCTTTTTTTGCAGTTTTCTTCATCTTCTTTTTTGATTTTGTGTCAGACATTGAGTTTGTTACTGCCATAGCTGCTGTACCTGCAAGCATACCAGCACCTACTACTTTCGCTATATTTTTGCCGTCCATTTTTTCTTCCCCCTTTTAATAAATTGCTCATAAATTAATTTTTGTGAGCAATAATATTTTTTGAAAAATAAATAAAAAAATTATAAAAATGACTTTGAAATTGTTTCTAAAAATGTTATTATAATTTTAGAAATTTAATTTTAAGGTGATTGGTATGACACTTAATATTGTAATGGTTGAACCGGAAATCCCACAAAATACAGGTAATGTGGCAAGAACTTGCGCTGCAACTGGGGCTAGATTACACCTTGTTGGTAAAATGGGATTTACCCCTGATGATAAAAAATTAAAACGTGCAGGTCTTGATTACTGGTATCTTCTTGATATAACTTACTATGACACTATGGAAGAATTTTTTGAGAAAAATAAAGGTGGGAATTTCTTCTATTTTTCAACAAAAGCACAGAAAAGACATTCGGATGTAAAATACCCTGACAATACATATCTTGTATTCGGCAAAGAAACTGCAGGACTCCCCGAAAAGCTACTTTTTGAGAACGCTGACAAATGCGTAAGAATACCAATGATTGACGAGGCAAGAAGCTTAAATCTTTCAAATGCGGTGGCAATTGGAGTTTATGAAACATTAAGACAATGGGATTACCCACAATTACTTGAAAGTGGAGAACTCCGTAATTATAACTGGGCAGACCAACAGTAAAAATTGATATGAAAAAGCACCTGACAAAATCAGGTGCTTTTAAATTTATTCACTTAATGGTAATGTAAGATTCACTTTGAAAAGGTCGCCATCAATTTTTATATCAAGATTACCATTTTGGACTTCTGTAAGTGATTTTGCTATCGAAAGTCCTAAACCGCTACCCTCTGTATTTCTTGAACTGTCGCCACGAACAAAGCGTTCCATAAGTTCATCCCCTGAAATATTAAGGGCATCTTTTGAAATGTTTCTAAAACTAATTTCAGCGTTTTTGCCATTTCGTTTTGCGTCAATGTAAACACGAGTATTTGGTTGTGCATATTTTGCAATATTATTGAGAATGTTATCAAACACACGCCAAATATGACGGTTATCTGCCATTACAAGTAACAAATCATCAGTTTTGTTAAGTACAATCTGCAAATTACTATTAGCGAATTTTTCATCATATTCTCCAAGTGCTTGTGAAAGCAAAATGCCCAATTCAAGCTGTGTAAGATTTACACTTATATTACCTGTTGAGGCCTTTGACGCTTCAAGTAAATCTTCAATAAGTTTCTTAAGGCGTGCAGATTGACGCGAAAGTACACTTACATACTCTTTTGCAGTTTCGTTTTCAATTTCTTCTTTTTCAAGCAAATCAACATAATTGATTATTGAAGTAAGAGGAGTTTTAATATCGTGCGAAACGTTAGTAATAAGTTCTGTTTTGAAGCGTTCACTCTTCATTCTTTCTTCAACCGCTTTTGCAATTCCGTCATTGATATTATTAATATTTTCAGCATGGTCTTTCATATCAAGGAACATATATTTTGTATCGATTTTCTTATAAAGATTTCCTTTTGCAATTTCTTCTGTACCCTTTTTAATTCTTTTAAGAAGTATTGCAACAACAATTACACCTAAACAAAGAACACCTGTGAAAATCCATGCAGCAGGCCACCACTCACCCCAGTCAAGCGCAAGTAATATAAATTCAATAAACATTATACAAATTACTGCAATAACAGTTTTCCATACGAGCGGGATTGAACGGAGAAAACTCCAGATTAAATGAAGTGTTTTCTTACAGAATCTAAAAATTCTTCTACTACTATTTTTAAGTACTTTGAATGCAAATATAAGTACTTTTTTTAGTATTCCGAATGCAAAATTTAGTACTATAATAATCAAACTTGATTTTATATAATTTCCAGTTTTCAAGCGTACTGCACTTGTCATTAAAAGAATTGCAAGAAGTATTGCATCAAGCACAATTGCTAACACTAAAAGTACTGCAAGAAATGGCATTGCAGACCATAATGCAGGGTCATAATTATATGTTACCAATTCATAAAAAGTTAAATCTATAAATGATACTATTCCCCAAGCAAGTAATACCGTAAGTCCTGCCCATATAACAATTAAAATATCTATAGGAAATTTATCGAATTTAGATAAGTAAATTCCTTCAAAATCGGCTTTATGACCAGCAGAACACAAAAGGAATATTAACAATGCAACTGCAACAACCAATGAAATAAGTGTATAAATAAAAAATAGTGTTTGTTTACCTGCAAGGGCATCAAAAAGTTCGCCAACGTAGTAGAAAGCATCTTTTTTAACAAGATTTTCTTTGACGCAAACAGTTATTGTATAGGTTTTATCTTCATACTTATCAACATCGTCTGCATATACCGTTGTTGACTCTAAAGTATCGTCATAATTAGGGTCATTTTCAGAATTACGATATTCTTCTTTAAGTACTGAAAAAGTGTAATCATTGGTGTTGATTACTTGACTCATATCAGACTCTACAATGTTTGAATAGATAACTTTATCGTTATCATCTTTAATTTCAACCATTAAGTTTTCCGATAACGATAAATCGTAATATAATAAATCGTCTCCATCATATTTTCCGTACTTTTCATAATACTCTATACTATCGTAAATTTCAGACATTGGTCTCCATGTAAGACCTTCATATAAAGAGTTTTTCATTTCAACCCAGTTTACGCTTTCAGTAAATGCACCTGAACCGAAACCAAAAATTAGGCAACTACCTGAAATTATAGCAGTTGTGAGCAGTACTGCAAACAGTACAACTGCTATGCACTTTACAACAAAGTTACTTTTCATTACTTAACACCTCTTTCGACCTTATAGCCCTGTCCCCATACTACTTTTAAGTAGCGTGGTTCGGCAGGATTAATTTCGATTTTTTCACGAAGGTGTCTTATATGTACTGCAACTGTACTTTCTGCACCGTAGGGGTTGTCCTTCCACACTTTAAGGTAAATTTCACGTGGGGAATACACTTTGCCTGCATTCTGCATTAAAAGATACAGTATTTCATACTCTTTTGGTGTGAGTGATACTTTTTCGCCGTCAACAGTTACTGTTTTAGTGGTGTCGTCAAGTTCTAATGTGCCAATACAAATTGACTGCTCATTAATTTTGCCACCACCAAGCATCATATATCGGCGAAGTTGCGACTTGACTCTTGCCATAACTTCAACAGGATTAAAGGGCTTTGTAATATAGTCATCTGCACCAACATTAAGACCTAAAATTTTATCGGTATCTTCACTTTTTGCTGTTAAAAGAATAACGGGAATATTGGTAATTTCGCGAATTTTTACCATAGCGGTTATACCGTCTAAAACAGGCATCATAATATCAAGAAGTGCCAAATGAATATCTTCTGTTTTTACTTTTTCTATTGCCTCATTACCGTTGTAGGCAAGAATTGTGTTGTACCCCTCTGATTTAAGATAAATATCAAGTGCATTGACAATATCTTTTTCATCATCACAAACAAGAATATTATACATACTTTCAACCTCCAACGGTATTGTAATAAAAATAGTTTTAAGATTAAAGAAGTTAAATTATTAAGAATTGTTTAAGGCGAGGTTTTTACCCTCGCCTTTTGATTTTAATATCTGTTATGTACTTTTTCTGCGAACATGAGCATATCTTTGATTTCAAGCACGGTGCCGTCATCAAGAACTGCTTTACCACTCATTCTGCCGAATACCTGATGCTGGTCAGAAATGATTGCTTTGAAATCGATAAAAGCACTACGGTCAATAATTGGAATAAAGTCCATTTCAAATCTGCCGTCAGATGATGAGAATGTCCAAGGGTCTGTATAACTTCCATTTTCAGGCATATTGAAATAAATATCATCAAGCTTATGTGCTACGCCATCATAGAAAAGAATATTTTCAGTTGCGGCTGAATTATCGCCAAAGCCGTAACCAATATTGAACCCGAATGCATGTCCGTCTAAATCACAGTTACCTGAGCCCCAGAACCATGTATTATCATAAGTCCACACGCCACGACCCCAGTCAAGAGTACCAAAGTCAGTTGCGGGATTAAACTCATACTTTTCATCACCAACAGTTACCCAGCCCGACGCTCTCATACAATTGATTTTCTGATTGTAGTAGAAGCATCTCTTATTTTTCTTCCAAGGTATTGTAATAACCATTGAATCCATATCTGGTTGGTCAAGTGAAATGTCGCACTTGAAATCCTTACCGTCTTTGAAATTTTTGTATGTGCAAACAATTCTACGCTGACCTTCAGTTTTTATGTATTCAAGTTTAAGGTTTTTATTTTCAAAACGAACATCGCCTTCACTACTTGTTGGAGGCATGTTTGTTTTACCCATTGTGAAAAATGGCATTTCACTTTTAGTTGTTTCACAAGGAGTTTTAAAATCAAGGAATGACACAGAATGAAGACCTGCAAAGCCCAGATCTGACACAGTAAAAGCAACGCCAAAATCCTGTGCTAAAACAAGATAATAATCCCATTCTTTAATTCTGAAAACATTTGACTTGATAGCATTTTTATCATATTTCCATACTTGTTTTGTTGACCAACCTGGCTCAACAAGACTACCGTCGCACTTCAAAAGGTCAACGGGCTTACCTACAAAATGATTTCTCATAACTTTAATCCCCTTTTTTAATTTCCCTATTTATTACAAAATGTCAACTTTAAGCGTTGCATCATTGTATTTATAAAACTTTCTGTCTTCAAGCGCCCATAATCTATTTGTAAACTCGCCTTTTTCAACACCACTTACTGCGTCCATTATTTCATATACGCGAGCATCCATTAAGTCGAGTTGTGAAAGAAGTTCTGCTTCTAAAAACAACGGTCTTACTGCCGCACCAAAATCCGGCTCGCCATGATGTGACAAAATCATATGTTGTAAAAGCATTGATTTTTCACTATCAACACCCAACTTCTGCCCTGCTTCTTTAACCATCATAGCACCCATTACAAGATGACCTAAAAGGTTACCCTCAACCGTATAACCTGACGCGATACCTGTTTCACGAACATCAAATTCGACGGTTTTTGCAATATCGTGAAGAATCGCACCTGAAATAAGTAATTCACGGTTTACAAAAGGATACACCTTGCAGATTGATTCGCAAAGTTTAACAATTGATGCTGTATGCATTAAAAGACCACAACGGATTGCGTGGTGAAGACGGAATGCAGCAGGAAAATATAAAATTTTCTCTTTATTTTCATTAAGAAGATATGTAACAATTCTCTTTAAATCTTCATCTTTGAAATTGTTTACAAGTGACACAAGATAGCCGAGCATATCTTCACCTGAAAAATCTGCAGATTTAACATAATCTGCAACATTTACTCCGTCACTTTCAACTACAGGGCGAATTTTATCAATTCTAAACTGGTCGTTACCGTTGTATTTTGAGATTGTACCTCTCACCTTAACAAACATATCATTTTCATATTTGCCGTGAGAATATTCGTTATAATCCCAAAGTTTTGCAAAAATTTCGCCATCTTTATCTGAAAGCACTAAATCAAGATATGAGTTGCCGTTTTTTGCAGTCTTTATTTCGCATTGTTTAACAACTGCAAATCCCTCTACAAGTCCGTTATTTCCGATATCAGTAAAATTCATAAATCTATAATCCGCATAAAAAATACGGATACAACCTTTCGTATATTATAGATTTAATTATACACCCCTAACCAGTTTATTGCAATAGTTTTTCATCCGAACAACATTTTGTCTGTATTACTTTGTACAATGAAAATTCCACAGATAATTATAGTTGTTAAAACTGTTGTTATTACCGAAACTAAAAAGCTTTTAATTATTACTGATAATTCTGTCATTTTAATACTCCTCTAAAAATTTTGACAAAGAATTTGCAAACAACTGCGCCGAATAAACCGCTTCTGTAATAGTGTTTGCATCTGTACCAATTTCAATTGACAAGGCACAAGGAATTAAATCCATATTATATTTTCGGCTACAAAACATTAACGGTCTCATAAGATTTTTATTATCATACGCTAATTTCTCCTGCAATCTTAACGCGAATGTAAGATTTTTCTTCCAGTTTGGGAAATCCGTTACATTGCCATCTTCACAACCGCTTATTATCATAATTTGCGCCGCATTTCTACCATTAATTTCTGTAACAGTTTTTATTCGCGAACCATCTTTCTGATAAATAGAATCCCTGTGCACATCAAGGGCCACTTGTATTGACGGATTATCTTTAAGAATTTTACTGATGTTTTGTCTAGAGCGGTCATATGCTCCACTAACTTTTTCGTCATAAATAGTTTTATCGTGAATTGTTTTATAACCATTTTCTTCTAAAATTTTACAGATTTCTTCGCCAATTCTAACCATATTTTCTTGTGAATTCATACTTCTTGTACTTCTTGAATTTGTGTAAAAATTTCTTTCAAGTATTTCGTAAGTTTCAGTTGTATGTGTATGGTAAATCAACACTGCGGGTTTATCTTTAGTAATTGAAATCTGTACTTTTTTATTAAGATATTCTTCTATATTGATATCTTGATTTAGCGTTGTATTTCTTATATATATTTCATTAAATTTTGATGTTGCATTCTGTTGGCTATAATCAAGAGAAATAATTTCACCGTCATTAGATGAATTTGCAGATTCTTTCTCTGCTTTTTCTTTGAGAATTTTTATATCTTCAGGGATTATGTTTTCAATATTTGAAGACACAACCTGAGAATCAATATTTTCAGACACTATATTTTCTTCTTTATTGTCTGATACTATCTCTTCTGTTTTTTCGTTAGTTGTTAGTTCAAAAAATTCTTCGGGATTAATAATATACAAACTTGCTTTCAAAAGTTTTTGAGCAGATTCTTTTCCACCTGTAATTAACATTAATGCAAGTGTTATAGGAATTATTGATTTCATAACAAAACCAATGAGTTTTTCACTTAAGTTTGTCCTTTTATTCAAATCATCAGTCCTCCGCAATATTCTTATAAAAAATATGCGGATTTAACTGATTTTATGATAATGCGAGAAACATATCGGGTTTCATATCAGGTTGTAAAGCGCAGTTAATACTCAACGATAAAAGTCGGGCGGCGCGGGTTATGATTGTATCAATTTCACGGGGAGTAACCATCATATTATCGGCATCAATATTGTGATTATTATTCTCATTTCCTATCAAATCATTAACTATTGTATTACCATCAACAACTGTTGGCACACCCATTGAAATCACGGGGATTCCTAATGTTGATTCATCAATGGATTTTCTGTAATTACCCACACCTGACCCAGGGGTAATCCCTGTATCTGTTAATTGTACAGTTTTACCAAGCCGAGCTAATCGACGAGAGGCCAAAGCATCGACAACTATAACCGCATCAGGATTTATTAAATCAACTATTCCTTTAATATATTCGGCAGATTCAATACCTGTCTGCCCTAAAACTCCTGTTGAAACAGCTGCCACAGATTTCATATTTTTTATGCCCAAATCTTTAATAATTTCGCCTTTAATATGGCGCGTCGAAAATATTTGTCTTGCACACAAAGGGCCTAATGCATCTGGAGTTATGTTTTCGTTACCTAACCCCACTACAAGCATTTTTTCTGCATTACAAGGAATAAGATTTTTAATTGACTCAGTAAGCGCAGTTAATCTGCCGTCAAGCAACTCACTCTCGTGAGAAAATTCTGGTACTTCTACTGTAATGTATTTACCTATGGGCTTATT
Organism: Clostridia bacterium; assembly: GCA_017631955.1. Taxonomy (GTDB): domain Bacteria; phylum Bacillota; class Clostridia; order Oscillospirales; family Acutalibacteraceae; genus Fimenecus. The sequence continues at coordinate 3,486 of JAGBSJ010000038.1, read as the reverse complement.
AATATTTTTCGCACCAAAATCATTAAGCACTTCAATTTCTATTACTTTCGCTTTTTCCTTTTCCCAACGCTTAACTTTAATTCCCTTTTGTTCGCTTTCTTCAAGCATTTCTTGGCGTTCAAGAGCTATATCTGTTCTGCAATTCATAATATCACCTCAAGTTTTCTTAAATATTATTGCACCAATGAAAAAATAATAGTCATTTTTGAAAAAAATAACTTGATTTTTGTTTTATTTCGTGGTAGTATATGTATCTGTAAATACGTAAGGAGGTGTAACGAATATGCCAAACATCAAATCAGCTAAGAAACGTGTTCTCGTTAACAAGACAAAGGCACAGCGTAACAAGTCAACAAATTCAGCTCTTAAAACAGCTATCAAAAAAGCAAACTTTGCTATTGAAACTAACGCTGCTGACAAAGACGAACTTGTAAAAGTTGCTGTTAAGAAAATTGACCAGGCAGCTGCTAAAGGTCTTCTTCATAAGAATAACGCAGCTCGTAAAAAGTCTGCTCTCGTTACAAAGCTTAACAAAGCTTAATCGGTTTTAGTTAATTTAATTACGCAGTTCTTTGCCGTTGACGAAAGTCTTCGGCATTTTTCTTTTTGTGAAAAATTGCATTGACTTTTTATTAGTTTTTATATATAATAAATTACAGTAAAAAATCTTGGAGGATACTATTATGAAAAAAGCTTTGAAAGTTATTGCTATTATCGTTGGTATTGCTGCTGTAGCAGTTGCTGCATACGTTCTTATCAAGAAATATGTTGACAGTAAAAAAGTTGTAATTGGTAATGATGCTGAAAACTATGTTTCATGCTCATGCTGTGATGACTCATTCGTTTCAGAAACTGTTGCGTAAGATTTATAAAAATATTTAAGGACTGCAAATGCAGTCCTTTATTTTTTTATGAAACAAGGTTCTGATGTGAAACATCAGGTTCTTACTTTGATTTTGGTTTTGATACGAATGATACCAAAAGACCACTGACCATTGCAACTGTTATACCGACAGATGCCGATGATAAAGGCCCTTTAATAATTCCTAACGCACCATCTTCACGAAGTGCTTCTTTTGTACCTTGTACTAATGTATTTCCAAATCCTGTAAGCGGTACAGTAGCACCTGCTCCCGCCCATTCTACTAGTGGCTGATACAACCCAAGTCCACCAAGGATTACACCGAGAACTACAAACGACACAAGAATTCTTGCAGGCGTAAGCTTGGTCCAGTCGATAAGTAACTGACCAACTACACAAATTAACCCACCCACTACAAAAGCTTTCAAAAAAATCATATTTATTCCTCCCTTGTAATCACTGATTAAATCGCAAATTACACATAAATATTTTGCCGAGAAAACATAAATATATACAAAAAAGCACGAAGCAATTGCCTCGTGCTTAATTTTGTTGTTTTTTGATTATTCTGCTTTCATTTTTGCAAAGCAATCGCTACAATAAACAGGTCTGTCATCCTTTGGCTCAAAAGGAATTTTTGCTTCGCCGCCGCAAGAAGCACACACTGCTGTATGATAAACTCTTTCGCCACGACTAGCATTTTTACGGGCAATACGGCACTCTTTACACACCTTTGGCTCGTTTACAAGTCCTTTCTCTGCATAGAATTCCTGTTCGCCTGCAGTAAACACGAACTCGTTGCCACATGTTTTACAGGTGAGTGTTTTGTCTTCGTACATTTTTAGTACCTCGCTTAAAAAATATTACCCTATGCGGAATTGCACCGCAATCATTGAAACAATGCTCCTCTTTGAGTAAGGGCGAATTTATATCATCTGAGTTTACGTAACTTTCTGCGAATTCTTTGAAGAGCGTTATCAACAAATTTTTCGTTGCACTCAAGAATTTCTGCAATTTCAGAATACGCAAGCCCTAAAAGATGCAATTTGAACACTTTCTTTTCTGACTTTGACAAGTTATTTTCAATAAAATTATTAATTGAATCAATTTCTTCGTTATAAATAAGGGTTTCTTCAGGACTTGGAAAACTTGGTAACAAGTCATTTTCATCCTCAAGAGAAATAAAATATTTCATTGGTAAGTTGGATTTATTATTTGATTTTCTCACTGCAGAAATCATTTTTCTAACCGCTAAAGTAGAAGCAAATGTAGAAAACTGAACATTTTTTGATTCATCAAAAGAATAAACTGCAGAAACAAAACCAATCATACCCTCTTGAAATAAATCTTCATTTTCAATACCATTAAGATTATTAAAAGAAAATGCTTTTTGTCTGATTATTTCAGAATAGCGTTCAATTAAGAGTGTGAGTGATTCAGTATCACCCGATTTTGCTTGTGAAACTAATGTATTATCACTGACTGAATTATTTGTTAAAGCCACGATAAACACCTCAAAGCACAAGAATACACATACTTAATTATATTAGGTAAATTATAGCACAAAAAAAATAAAAGTCAACAGAAAAATATGTATAATTTTCACAAATAACGTCGAATTGTACATAAAAAAGCCACAGATTATAATCTGTGGCTAATTCTTTACATTAAAATCTGAAGTAATACAGATGCGGTACTTAAAAGCATAACTACTGCAAGAAAAACCGCTACTCCTTTTACAAACTTATTTCTGTTCATTTTATACTCCTAAAAGCCCTTTCGCATCATCCGCAATTAAATTTGTAAGTGTTTCTGCTTCACCGCGATTGTCTGCACAAGCGGTAATATACACTTTAATTTTTGGTTCTGTACCTGATGGACGAACAATAACTTTACTATTATCATGAAGCGAATATGAAAGCACATTTGATTTAGGAAGATTTATTGTAGCACTCTCCCCTGTTACTGCATCTTTCACAATGCTTTCTTTATAATCGGCTACTTTAACAACTTTTTTGCCTGCAAAAGATATTGGTGCGTTTTCACGAAGTGAGTTCATAATATCTGCCATTTTCTGCATTCCACTTGCACCTTCAAAGGCAAAATTAAGAACAGTATTAAGATACATACCATATTTTTCGTAAATACTATCCATAAATTCTTTAAGAGAGATACCACGGAGTTTGTAAACAGCTGCCATTTCACAAATCATAAGAGAAGCAACAACTGCATCTTTGTCACGAGCATGGATTCCACGAAGATAACCATAAGATTCTTCCATACCTACAACAAAGTTATCTTCTTTACCCTCTTTTTCAAGATTTGTGATGAGTTCACCAATATACTTAAAACCAGTAAGCAAATCGGCAACTTCTGCACCATAAGCGCTACAAATCGTTTCAATAAGTGGTGTTGTGACGATAGATTTGACTACGACTGGGTTCTTTGGCAATCTATTCTGTTCTTTAAGAGTTGAAAGAAGATATTCGCAAAGCATTGCACCACCTTCATTACCTGTCATAAGAACATAATCATCACCATTACGCACTGCAATACCTACGCGGTCACAGTCAGGGTCAGTAGCAAGAAGCAAGTCTGCATCTGTACCCTTTGCAGTTTCAATT
>JAGBSJ010000037.1 GCA_017631955.1 Clostridia bacterium | reverse complement strand
TAAACATAACCATAGCTCATTGCGATTTCCGCAAGGCTCTTCTTAGCGATGCCTTTACCTGCAGCAGCGAACTGTGCAACCTGACCGATGTTAGAAGCCTTAGAAGCCTGACCACCTGTATTTGAGTAAACTTCAGTATCGAATACCATGATGTTTACGTCTTCACCAGCAGCAAGAACGTGGTCAACACCGCCGAAGCCGATGTCGTAAGCCCAACCGTCGCCACCGAAAATCCATACAGATTTCTTTGAAAGGTATTCTTTGTTTTCAAGAATATCTTTCTTCATTTCGCAATCGCAATCGAAACCTTCAAGAGCAGCAACAAGAGCTTCTGTAGCAGCTGTGTTCTTTGCACCATCTTCAAGAGTTGCAAGGTATTCGTTAGCAGCTTCAACTACATTTGCAGGTGCTTTGCAGCCGTCAACAATTGCCTTAACGTCATCGATAAGACGGCTTCTGATTGCTTTCTGACCAAGGTACATACCGTAACCGTGTTCAGCGTTATCTTCAAAGAGTGAGTTAGCCCATGCAGGACCGTGACCATCTTTGTTTACTGTATATGGAGATGTAGCAGCAGGACCACCCCAGATTGATGAACAACCTGTAGCATTTGAAATGTACATTCTGTCACCGAAGAGCTGTGTGATAAGACGAGCATAAGCTGTTTCTGCACAACCTGCACATGAGCCAGAGAACTCAAGAAGTGGAGTTTTGTACTGGCTACCGATAACTGTGTTATCTGCAACATCATCTTTAACTGTTACATTTTCAACCATGTAACCGAATGCTTCCTGCTTGTAGTCCTGAGATTCACGAGAAACCATCTTAAGTGAGTTTGTAGGACAAACGCCAACACAAACTCCGCAACCCATACAGTCAAGTGGAGAAACTGCAAGTGAGTACTTGTAAACGCCCTTGCCTTTACCGGCCTTCTTATCTACGATTTGAGCAGATGCAGGAGCATTAGCAGCTTCTTCTTCTGTAAGAAGGTATGGACGGATTGTAGCGTGAGGACATACATATGAACACTTGTTACACTGAGCACAAGTAGTTGCATCCCATTCAGGAACAAGAACTGCAACACCACGTTTTTCGTAAGCAGCAGCACCCTGTTCGAACTGACCGTCAACGTGGTCCATAAATGTAGAAACAGGAATTGAGTCACCATCCATCTTGCCTACTGGAAGCATGATGTTGTCAACCATCTTAACGAGTTTTTCAGCACCAACTGAAGCTGTAGCTTCTGTATTGTCAACTGCGTTAGCCCAATCTGCAGGAACATCGATTTTAACGAATGCGCCGAAACCTGCGTCGATTGCCTTATGGTTCATGTCAACGATATCTTGACCTTTCTTAAGGAACTTCATAGCAGCTTGTTTCATATAGCCGATTGCTTCGTCCTTAGGAAGAACATTTGCAAGAGCGAAGAAAGATGCCTGAAGAATTGTGTTTGTACGTTTGCCAAGACCGATTTCTGCAGCCAAGTCAATAGCGTTAACTGTGTAAAGCTGAATGTTGTTTTCAGCAATATATTTCTTTGTTTCAGCGTTAAGTTTTTCGCCGAGTTCTTCAGCACTCCACTGGCAGTTAATAAGGAATACACCGCCTGGTTTAACGTCCTGAACCATCTTGAAGCCCTTTTCAACATAAGATGGGTTGTGGCAAGCTACGAAGTCTGCCTTGTTGATGTAGTATGGGCTCTTAATTGGGCTGTCGCCGAAACGAAGGTGAGAAATTGTAATACCACCTGTTTTCTTTGAGTCATACTGGAAGTATGCCTGAACATATTTATCAGTGTGGTCACCGATAATCTTGATAGAGTCTTTGTTAGCACCAACAGTACCGTCACCGCCAAGACCCCAGAATTTACATTCGATTGTGCCTTCTGCAGCTGTGTTTGGAGCAACCTTTTCTTCGAGAGAAAGGTGAGTAACGTCGTCGTGAATACCAAGTGTAAACTGACGAGCTGGTGTTTCAGCATTAAGGTGTTCGTAAACAGCAAAGATGCTTGATGGAGGTGTGTCTTTTGAACCAAGACCGTAACGACCGCCGCAAACTTTAGCTGTTCTGCCCATTTCGTTAAGAGCAGCGATTACGTCAAGGAAGAGTGGTTCGCCGATTGAACCAGGTTCCTTTGTTCTGTCAAGAACTGCAATCTTCTTAGCTGTTTCTGGAATAGCTTCAACAAATGCTTTAGCTGAGAATGGTCTGTAAAGACGAACTTTAACAAGACCAACTTTTTCGCCTTTTGCTGTAAGGTAATCAATAACTTCTTCTGCAACGTCACAGATTGAACCCATAGCAACGATTATGCGTTCTGCATCAGGTGCACCATAGTAGTTGAAGAGTTTGTAGTTAGTGCCGAGTTTAGCATTAACTTTGTCCATATACTTTTCAACAATAGCAGGAGTAGCATCGTAATATGAGTTACAAGCTTCTCTGTGCTGGAAGAAGATGTCACCGTTTTCGTGTGAACCACGAGTTGCAGGTCTTTCTGGATTAAGAGCGTGCTTTCTGAATGCTTTAACTGCATCCATATTGCACATTTCTTTAAGGTCTTCATAATCCCAGATATCGATTTTCTGGATTTCGTGAGATGTACGGAAACCATCAAAGAAGTTAAGGAATGGAACGCGGCTTTCGATAGTTGCAAGGTGAGCAACTGCACCAAGGTCCATAACTTCCTGTGTATTTGTTTCAGCGAGCATTGCGAAACCTGTCTGACGACAAGCGTAAACGTCTGAATGGTCACCGAAGATGTTAAGAGCGTGTGAAGCTACGCAACGAGCTGATACGTGGAAAACTGAAGGAAGGAGTTCACCAGCAATCTTATACATATTAGGAATCATAAGAAGAAGACCCTGTGAAGCTGTATAAGTTGTTGTGAGAGCACCTGCTGCAAGAGAACCGTGAACAGTACCTGCTGCACCTGCTTCTGACTGCATTTCAGCAACTTTAACCTGTGTGCCGAAAATATTCTTTCTTCCCTGTGCAGACCACTGGTCAACGTAGTCAGCCATAGGTGAAGATGGAGTGATTGGGTAAATACCAGCTACTTCTGTAAACGCATAAGATACGTGAGCAGCAGCAGTATTACCGTCCATAGTTTTCTTTTGACGAACTATGGGTGTCTTGTTTTCTGCCATTTTGTATTTCCTCCTTAATGGAATTAAATATAAATTTAAGTATGCAAAACCATACAGTTATGTATGCGTATTCATACATTATAAATGATAACACTTTTCGCTTAAAAAGTAAATAGATTTACACTTAAAAAATGACGAAGTTTGATAAAAAATTAACCATTTTTTGTGTATTTTGGAGTGCATGGAATTGTATGGTTTATATTCATTTGACAAAAGGTATAATTTGTTATAAAATACATACTGATATTTTATAAATATCTCTATATTACTTATAAGGACGGTTTTAGTCTATGGGCACGGACCCTGGGAGTATTATTATTAAAATAGTAACTCTTTTCGCGTTGATTTTTGTCAATGCATTTTTCTCAATGTCAGAAATGGCAATCGTTACTCTTAACGATAATAAAATTGATAAAATGGCTAGTGAGGGTAACAAAAAAGCAAAACAGATTCAAAAGCTTACTGAAAACACAAGTTCATTCCTTTCAACAATTCAGATTGGTGTTACATTGGCAGGATTTTTAACATCTGCTACTGCGGCACAGTCATTCGCAGAAATGCTTGCAAGTGCAATTGCAAAAACGGCGATTGTTGATGTAATTCCTGTGGGTATTATCAGCGGATTTTCAACAGTTGTAATTACGCTTATTATGTCATACTTTTCACTTGTGTTAGGTGAACTTGTACCGAAGAAAATTGCAATGAATAAGCCAGAAAAAATGGCGTTTATGGCGGCACCAATTCTTGTTTTTGTTGCAAAGGTCACAAAGCCAATCGTTAAATTCTTAGCACTTTCAACTAATGGTGTGTTAAGAGTTATGGGTATTGACCCACACGCTGACGAAGAAGTGGTTACCGAAGAAGAAATCAGAATGATGGTTGACGTTGGCGGCGAAAAAGGCGTCATTGAAGATACTCAGATTGAAATGATTAACAATATTTTTGAGTTTGATGATATTGATGTTGCCGATATTATGACTCATCGTACAGATATGGTCTGTGTGGATGAAGAAGAGCCACTTAGTGAAGCGGTTAAACTTTCAATTGAAAAGGGATTTTCACGAATTCCAGTTTATAAAGAAGACCCTGACAATATTATCGGTATTGTTTACATTAAGGACTTTCTTAAATATGTTGGCGCAAGTCTTCCAAAAACAAAAACAGTTAAAGATATGATGCGACCTGCATATTATGTTCCTGAAACAAAGCGTTGTGGCGAACTCTTTACTGAAATGACAGAAAAACGAGTTCAGATGGCAGTTGTTGTTGATGAATATGGCGGTACTGCGGGTATTGTAACTCTTGAAGATTTGCTTGAATCTATAGTTGGTAATATTCAAGACGAATACGACCAAGAAGACGAAGAAATTTCAATCATCAACGATACAACCTTTGAAGTTGATGGTATTACCGATATTGAAGAAGTTGAAGAGCATACAGGTAAAACTTTCCCCGATGGCGATTATGATACAATCGGTGGTTATATTATAAGTGTGCTTGGCTTCTTACCACAAGACGGCGAAATGAACGAGGTTCAATTTGAAAATGTTAAGTTCACAGTGCTTAACGTTGAAGAGCGTCGTATCGGTAAGGTTAAAGTTGAAATTCTTCCAATTGAAGAAAAAGAGAAGGAAGAAGAACGCAGATTCTTCAAGCGAAACGAAGATTAAAATTAGGGCGGGGGCTTGCTCCCGCCGTTGTTATTGGTGATATTATGCAAAAAATCAACTACCAAAGACAACTTGATAAAATTATAGAGAATTTGGGAGATAAAGTGCCAACACTTCTTCTCCATTCTTGTTGTGCCCCTTGTAGTAGTTATTGTATTGAGTATTTGTCACAGTATTTTAAGATTACTGTGATTTACTATAATCCTAATATCTACCCTGAAGCTGAATACGAAAAGCGTAAAGCAGAGCAGAAACGATTAATTGCCGAAATGAAAACAAAACATCCTGTTAAGATGCTTGATTGCGATTTTGAAAGTCAAAAGTTTTACGAAATGGCAAAAGGACTTGAAGATTGTCGTGAATGTGGCGAGCGTTGTTTCAAATGTTATCGTTTGCGATTAGAAAAAACAGCACAAGAAGCAAAACAAAATAACTTTGATTATTTCACCACAACTCTTACAATAAGTCCATTGAAAGATGCACAGAAAATCAATGAAATCGGTATTGAGTTAGCAAAAGAATATAGTGCTTCTTGGTTGCCATCGGATTTCAAGAAAAAAGAGGGCTATAAACGGTCAATAGAGTTGAGTAAAGCATTTGAACTTTACAGACAAAATTATTGCGGATGTGTATTTTCACAAAACAAAACGGAGTAGAAAATCTACTCCGTTATTTTTATGTTGATTTGATTTTATGCATCTTGCTGTTCTGCCATTTCTGCACGCTTTTTAAGTAATGCTTCGTGGTAATCTTCTTTTGTTTTGCCTGTAAGTTTATAGAAGAAGAATGGAACACCTGCAAGGAACATCATAATACCGTGCATAATTGTGTAGAAGAAGAGAAGTGTAACCTTTGTATCAAGACTCTGTACAGGGTTTGGCACAAGGTCTGTTGGCTGAATGTAACCGATAATTGAGCCATCGCCATAGAGAAGAAGCGGAGCAACTGTGCTTGCAATTGTACCACTGATAAGTGTGCCGATACCAATGACAAATGGGAATGATGCGTCAAGACGTTTGCCGGTTTTAAGTTCGATAGTTTCAAGAACGTCTGCTTGGAACATACTTGGAAGAAGGTTAGATGCACCAAACTGAAGACCGATAAGGAACAAGAAAATAATGAATACAACCTGTAAAACGCCGTTGCCTGTTGTGAAATAAAGATAACCAATGCCGAATGCAGCACAGTTAGCACAAAGCGAATAAATACCACTTGCGATATAAAGCTGTCTTGCATCAAACTTCTTAAGCAAGAAGTTAATAACAAGCATACCAACTGCTGTACCAATACCAACAGGAAGAACGAATAAAATCTTCTTTGAAATATCACCAAGTACGGCCGCTGCGATAAATGCTTCCATAAATGTTGAAATACCACGGAAACTCTTTAAGAATTCAGAGAAAATAATTGTCCAAGCATATTTGTTTGTAACAATGTCTTTGAACCCTAAAAGCGGATTTTTCTTTTCTGCAGTATAAACTGTTCTTTCACGAACCACTTTCATACCAAGAAGAACTGTGATAACACCAACAACACTACAAAGTGCTGCAGAAATTATGTATTGAAGACCTTCAACGCTACGAATACTTGTGCCTGTAACCATCTCAATAAGTTCAGGATTATCCTTGCTCCAGATAAGACCAATAACGAGAAGAATAACAACAGGTGCAGAGTTACCAACCGCACTTGAAATACTACGGAATGAAAGAACCTGGTCACGCTCTTTAAGGTTTGGTGTCATAACGTTGGCAACCATATTGATTGAGTTACCGAAAGTACCAAAGACACTCCAAAGAACCGCGACTGTAATAATATAAATGAAAAGAACAGTACCTGAAAGTCCTGATGGTGCCCAGAAAGAAAGCATCATAACAATTGCCATAGGCACAGCTACAAGCATTGTAACAGGTCTAAATTTGCCACCCTTGCCCATTTTTCTACCATCAATATACATAACGATAAAGAAGTTAAGCACGAAAGGTATAATGCTTGTTAATAAATTGAAAAGTGATGTCTGTTCTTCAGGTAAGCGAAGTACATTAACAAGATAAGCATTTCTGTTTCCGCCAACCATACCTGTCATAGTTGTGTAGAAGAATACGCCCATTAAGTATAAGACGAATTCGCTTTTACCAACATGCTTTTGCTCGTTTTGAGCTTGAATAGTGTTAGTATTACTCATAAAAACCTTCCTTCAACATAAAGTCATAACATTATATCACATATAAACAAAATAAAACAGACCGCTAAATTCACGAAAAATTCAACGGTCTGTTGTTCATTATTACTACTTTTATTTCATTCTTGCTTCAAGTCGATAGATTGGCATTCCCATATCTACAAACTTTTGCTCATATTCTGTAACAATATTGCCCTCAAAATCACTTTTATGTAAATCAAGAGAAATATTTGAAAGTATAAATCCATTTTGTGAAAAACTCTCAAGTGAATACTCAAAAAATCCCTGACTGTCGGTTTTCTGTGCGATAAAACCATCGTCAACAAGCAACTTTTTATAAATATCAAGGAATTCTTTGTATGTAAGTCGGTGACATTCGTGTTTGTTTTTAGGGTAAGGTGTACTGAAATTAAGATAGATTTCAGAAATGCTTTTTTCTTTAATGAAAAGGGTAAGATATTCCGCTCTCATTTCAAGAAAACGAATATTTTGGATTCCTTCGTTTTTTACTTTTTCACATGCCTCAACCAATACACTTGGTACACATTCAATAGCAAGAATGTTTTTGTCAGGATTTCTTTTTGCGTATTCGCAAACGAATTGTCCTTTGCCGCAACCGATTTCCATAACAACGGGGGCGGTACGACCGAAAATCCCATCTAAATCGAAAAAGTTTTCGTGTTCTTCATTTGTGCGAAAATCGAAGGATTTAAGTTCATAAGGAATTCTTAAATCTGTGCAATTTTCACGTCGTGCAGTAAGATTTCTAATTTTTCTTGGTCTCATAAATACCTCTTATATTTGTACGAAAAGAATTGATGTTGCGAGTAGTAATTGCGCAATAAAATAAGCGTAAAGACTAACAGTTTTAACTGCCTTGTTGCCTTTTGCACCGCCAATAAGACGAAGTCCTAATGTGAAGTCGGAAATAAAGAAGAATATTGCACCTATTATAAGAATAAGCATAGCTGCAAGTCCGTTTTCTGCTCCATTCTTGAAATATGCAACACCGAAAGCACAAGATTTTATAAGCATCATAATAAGAAGAATGCTATAAATATGCAAAGTAACTTTCATAAATTTGTTGGCATATTTGAACTTGAATACGGGTTCAAGCATAAGCGAAAAGGCAATGAAAATTACGAAGAATGCAATAATCTCAGGTAATGTAAAGAATTTGTAGTCGGGTGTAAGTAACATTGTTGACTTAATGAAAGCCATACAATAGAAAATGTGACCGATTAAGAATGATGCCGCACCTACATAGACTACAGACATTCTTGGATTGTTTGGTGGATGAGGAATGTGCATAAACAAGTCGCCAATCCAACCAAGAATTAAGCCGATAAGCATTGTGTTAGCATAATATGACTCGTTACCAGTAATTTCCATACCGATAAAACCAATTCCCACAAACATAGTTGCCGCAATCATTTTACAGGTCAAAGATTTTTTCGTTGGTTCAGGCCAGTATGCCTTGTCATACAAAGGCACGAAAATAAAGAATAAAATATAGCAAAGCGCTAATAAAGCTTTTAATAACATAAATAATCCTATTTCTCTTTTCTTAAAAGTGTACCCACAGGGAATTGTAAATCGCTTTTGATTTTTACAATCATCATAGGGTGAGGTGCCGATTCAATTTCGTTACCATCTTTATCAAAAAGTTCATTTGCAGTAAAAACAACTGGTTCGGTTGATGGTTGAAGTGCATCAAGCTCATCTCCGCGAGAGAATTTGTTTCTCTGTTCAACAATTAAGAAACCATCTTCATAACCCTTAACTTCTGCCATAACATCATAGTGACGTTTGTAACCACCCTCAAAACTGATGTTTGCATCTTCGTTCGGAGCATTGAAATAAAATCCTGTACAATAATCACGGTAACTAACTTTGTAAACTTCGTCAATTACCCATTGTGGTGGAGTATAATCCATTGACGGATTTTTGAGATATTCGTCAATAGCAACTCTGTAAGCATTTGTAATAACTGCAGCGTAATAAGCAGATTTTGCTCTGCCCTCAATCTTGAAACTACTGATTCCGGCCTTCACCATTTCTGGAATATGCTCAATCATACACATATCTTTTGAGTTGAGAATATATGTGCCTTCTTTTGAGTCCTGAATAGGAAAATACATTCCATCACGCTTAACTTCCATAATAGCGTATTCCCAACGGCACGGCTGAGCACATTCGCCACGATTAGCGTCGCGATTTACAAGATAATTTGAAAGTAAGCATCTGCCTGAGAATGATACACACATAGCACCGTGAACAAAACATTCAATTTCAAGGTCTTTCGGTACCTTTGCGCGGATTTCTGCAATTTCAGTCATTGAGAGTTCACGAGCTGTAACTACGCGTGAAGCACCCATATTGTAAAACTCATTTGCAGTAACATAGTTTACAATTCCTGCCTGTGTTGAAATGTGAACAGGTACATTTGGCGCATATTTTTTGCAAAGTGAGAGCACACCGATATCTGCAACAATAAATGCGTCAACGCCGATTTCAGCCCATCTTTCAAGATAAGATGGTAGCATTAAAATTTCGTTATTTCTAGCAAGAGTATTGCAAGTAAGATACACCTTTACACCTTTAGCGTGACAAAGTTTTACTGCATCTTCTAATTGTTCAAAATTAAAATTCTGCGGTGCGGCGCGCATTCCAAATGCATCGCCACCAAGATACACCGCATCGGCACCATACATAAGTGCCGCATCAAGTCGCTCACGGTCACCTGCGGGAGCCAATAATTCAGGTATAATCATTTTAATCCACCTCTGCATTTACCTTTTCAACAAGTCGTCCGTTTGCGCTATGTTCTTCTACTGTAGTAGCCATGTAAATCTTACCGTTTTTATCGTGGCGGAAGAAATAGTATTGATGTGAATCAGGGTAAAGAGCTGCTTCAATAGCCGCTGCACCAGGATTGCAGATTGCTCCTGGTGGCAAACCTGCACTTTCATAAGTGCTGTAATTAATAATGTAAGGGTTGAGAGCAGAAGCAGTTGTAATACGCTTTGCAACTGTGTTTGTAACATAGTCCTGAGTTGAGTTGCACTCAAGAGTAGGGTAAAGTCCTGAACGGTTAAGACGATTATGAAGAACAGAAGAAACCAACTTGAACTGTTCTTTGTTAGCACCTTCTTTTTCAATAATAGATGCGATTGTAATAATATCGTCAACACTCATTGAAAGTTCTTTTGCACGAGCTTCATATTTGTCTGTCCAACGGGATTTAAATGTGTTAAGGAGTTTGCGTATAACCGTTGCAGGGTCTGCACCTTGCTCAAACTCATAAGTTGCAGGGAACATATAACCTTCAAGTACGTGATAACGATTTTCTGTTTCATCAAGATTAGAAAGAAAACTGTATTCTGCACCAAAATCAACATTGTCGATGGTCTTATAAAGTGCTTCTTTTGTACAAACATCATTCTTTTCAAGACGTTCAAAAATCTGGTCAATTGTGTAACCTTCAGGAATTGTAACGCTTACGTGAGCACCACGTGTGCTACTTGTTTTGAATCGGGTAATCATTTTTTCAACACCCATATTCTCTGTAAAGTAGTAAACACCCGGAAGATAATTTTCATTACTGTAACCCATTAATTTAAGATAAAGGTTACAGAACATTGTGTTTTTAATAAGTCCTGCTTTATCAAGTACACGCACAGCGTCGAACGTTTTTGCATCGTTAGGAAGAACAACTTCAACAGTTTCTTCATCGTCACGATTCATTGCAAGAACGTCGTTAATACAACTGAGCGCACAAGATGCAAGAACAATTGATACAAGCATGCAACAAGCAAAACCGATATATACTTGTCTGTGTTCTTTGAATGATTTCAGAATAAGATATTTTAATGCCTTAAAATCAATTTTTGTCTTTCCGTTACCCTTGATTAAAATATGAGGTGTGTTTCCCGATTTTTTTGTATTGCTATCTTGAACGGAATAAGCAGTGTCAATTTTTCTGAATTTGTCTGCAACAAAACTTTTAGCAGAAGATGCAACCGCTTTGCCTTTTGCCACTGTATTTTTAACACTGAATTCCATAGTGTCAGTTGTTCTTTTTGGCTCTATTTTTCTTGTGGGTTTTGCTGGCTCATATTTTTTCTCGATAATTGGTTGTGGCTTTTTAGGAGTTTCTTCAAAAGGCGCAACAAAATCTATGTCAAAAGTTTTTTCGACTTTTGGCTTGTTTTTGCGAGAAATATCAATATTGAAAACCGGCTCTTCATAAGTCATTGAATTTGCAGGTTTTTTAGGTGTAACTGGAGTGGTCACTTTTTTCTCTGCTTGTTTTGACGCTTTACTGCCAAGTGACTCGCCTGCATATTCATTTAAAAGGTCTTCATAAGAATTGTCGGAAAATCCGTCTGAAAATTTATTCACAGGATTACCTCCTTTAATTGATTCTGTGTAACAATAATGTTTACTTTAATATCATTTTCATCGGTGGGGAGTGTGTCTGTCGCCATTTCTTCATAGCACGGACAAATACTCACACCGTTAAAATCTTTCAAAAATCTGTCATAATAACCCTTGCCGTAGCCAATGCGGTTTCCGTTTTTATCAACAGATAGGGCGGGTACTATTACAATATCATTTTCTTTTGGAACATATTTTTTGCAAGTAGGTTTCGGCTCAAGAATGTTATACATTCCGTATTGCAAATCCCCAACACTTTCAACTTTCATAAATTCCATAGTCCCCGCATTGTCAATGCATACAGGGTAGAAAACTCGTTTATAAAGAAATCTGCAACGCTCAATTATGTATCGTGTGTCAAATTCGCTTTCGGAAGATGCAAATACAAGCACTTGGTCTGCATTTTTGAAATAATCACTATTGATTATTTGTTTGCTGATTTCTTTGTCAAATATTACCTTTTTTTCAAGGGGTATTTCTTTACGCTTATTTAAAAGCGTTTTTCGTGTTATCTTTTTATCCATTGTATATCTGTAATGAGCTGCGAATCTTCTTAACTTCAAGTGGATTAGTAAGGATTTCTGCAATCTGTAAACCAAATTCGATTGCACTGCCCATACCTTTTGCGGTGATAATGTTGCCGTCGCGGACTACAAAATCTTTCACAACATTTGCACCGAAAAGTTCTTCCTGGAATCCTGGGAAACATGTAGCATTCTTACCGTCAAGAAGACCTTTATGACCGAGAATTGACGGTGCTGCACAGATTGCACAGATTAACTTATCATTTTCGATTGCCCAATCAATTGTTTTTTGCACAACAGGGCTTTTTTCAAGGTTTAATGTACCCGGCATACCACCCGGAAGAACAATTGCCTGAACTTTTTCATCAAGCACTAAAGCTTTTTCAGAAATGTCTGCCGCAACTGGAATCTGATGTGAGCCAATTACAAAATCTTCTCCCACCCCAACAGTTAAAACGTCTAATTCTGCACGACGAAGTACATCGACAACTGCGAGTGCCTCTATTTCTTCAAATCCGTTTGCTAAAAATACATAAATCATTTAATTCACTCCAAAGTGATGCCTATATAGCAACATAAATCTTTAATATCATTATTTTCTGTTTTTATCATAGCAGGAGAATATTCTTCGCCAAAATCAATATTGCCCTGAATAATATTACCATCTTTTTTATGCTTTTCGGGAATATCTGCATAGTTACAATCTGCATTTCTGATTATTTTGTTATCATCATCAAAACAAAGACCAAAGTCACAGATTTCGCCACCATATATTAAGCAACTGTTTTCCCAGTACTCATAAACTGATTTCTCAAACTCAATAGTATAATCAAATTTAAGTTTTTCTTTTGTAATTGGGATATCGCCGTTGAAAAGGTGTTTTCTGTGAATACCGAAATTTTCAAATCCGCATTTCTTGTAATATTCAAAAAGAGATTCTTCTGCAGGTACTAAAAATAAAAAATCAAATCCGTTGTCAAGACAGTAATTGTATGAAAAATCAAGAAGTTTTTTCATATAACCCTTGCCACGCTCACTATATTTTGTCATAGCACAATAAACACATTTGCCCTTGTAACGTCCTATATTGCAATCAAGCAAAAAAAGTGAAGACACAATTTCGCCATTGACTTTTATTGTAGGAGTTACAACAGATGAAAACACATTTTCGAAGAAATTTTCAATAACTTGTGAATCTTCTAAAAAAGTCATTTGCCACAACGAGTGTAATTCTTTTTTATCTTTAATACTTGCAAAATCAATCATAATTAACCTTTATATATAGCCGAGTATTTTATAACAAGACGGTGTGGATGATACGAAAGTTTTGCACGGCGTAAACCCTCACTACCCGTATCTTCTTCACGGTTGATAAATTCATATCTGTCTTTAAGTTGTCGGGCAAATTCGCGATTTATCATTTGGTAAGCACCACGAATGTTACCATACGCCTTTTCAACGTGAGTGCAGAATGTGTTATCGTTTAATCTTTCACCGAATGTGAATGCGACCGCCTCACCCTGAATTGTAAGAAGTCCACCTTCAAACCCCAAATCAAAGTAATTGTCAAGAGCAATTTTGATTGCAGTGTTTTCTTCACCGATTTCTTCAGGATTTTTCTCGCGGTTTAATTTCTCCCAATGCTCATTGAGAAGTTCACATTGATGAATATTTTCTTTTGTTATGGACTCATATTTCCAATCAAAAGTCTTTTCAAAATATGAAATGTGATTTCTTTTGCTTGCAAGTTTTCGTCCCGCAAGATTGGCAAGAGATTCAGATGTGTATAAATAATCAAAGTAATCTCTTGTTTCAGTAATTTCAAATTGTTTTGGGAAAAGATAGTTTAATTCATCTTTGTCTTTTTCAGTGAGCCCAAAGAATTCAAGAGTAATACCTTTTTCTTTTGCGTATTCAATTAACTTGTTTATAGTGGATTTTTTGTCACCTTTACCAATAGGGTAACAAAATACTGGTGTGTCTGTAAAATCTGCAGATACAAAGATTCCATTATCATTGAGAATTCTGTTATCATAGATTTGCGACCACATATAAATGTTGCCGAAACAGTATTCACAACAATCTGTTTGTTCTTCTTCGAATGCCTTTTGTACCCATTTTGCATCTGCAAGCGTAGGGGAGTGAAACTCCATTATAAAATCTCCTTAACAATACCAAAAATGGTATTTCCGATTTCTTCAATTGATAATGGCTCGTCGCCTTCGAAACACTTAACTACATTCCAACCGAAACGGTCTGCTGCATAAAGTGCTGCTTCACGGCAAGATTTGAGATATTCAACATTTGCCTCGTGAACATCTTTTTTTGTTTCTTCGCCATTGTAACGTTTTGACATAAGACGTTGTGAAATGTCAACATCCATATCAAGATAAATAACTGCGTCGGGTTTTGGAATTTCCATCATTTCGTATTCTGTATGGAAAAGCCAGTCAAGATACTTGTCCCAGTCCTCTTTAGGAAGTTTAACTGTCTGATGAACTGCATTTGATGTAGTGTAACGGTCGGCTAAAATAAGTGTACCTTTGTTGTAGTCGTCACCCCAGATGTTTTTGTAACTTGCATATCTGTCAACTGCATAAAAAAGTGATGCAGAATAAATGTTAACATCTGCGGGGTTGCTACCAAATTCACCATTTAAGTACATTTTAACAAGTGTACTTGATTTGTTGTCATAGTCAGGTAATTTGATTTGTCTTAATTCAATATTGTTGTCTTGCAATTTTGATTTAAGAAGTTCAACTTGTGTTGATTTTCCGCTTCCGTCAAGACCTTCAATTACAATCATTTTTCTACTCATATTATAGTTCACCAACCTACATAGTTATACATTCTACATTATAACAAAATTTTTTTTACAATACAATATTAAATACAATTAAATTTGATAAAAATTAAACTATTATTGCACAGTAGATTTTTTTATGATAAACTATATAAAATAAATGTATTTCGTGAAAAAAGAGGGATTTTTATGGCATACGATTACAATAAAAGTACAGCGCTCATTATCGGTATGACTGATACTGACGAAAAGGTTACTGCAGCAAGTGGTAGAATCTCAACTCAAGAGGGTACAGCACTTTCTATTTGGGACAAATCTCAAGACCGCGAAAAGAATGCAAACCTTATCGGTAAGGTTACTGCATCAGGCCATACAAGTACAGTTGAACATACATATTTTCAACTTGCATTTCAGAATGTGACTGCGGTTGTTGAACAGTTTATTATCGAATTCCGCCTTGCTTCTTATACAGTTAAGTCAAGACGATATGTAAATTTCAGTGATGCTGGTTTCTATGTACCTGAATTCAATAATGAAGAAATTGAAAAGTCATACAAAGAGCATATGAGCGAAATGTTCGCACTTTATGACGAACTTTGCGAAAATGGTGTCCTTCGTGAAGATGCTCGTTTTGTATTGCCATATTGCCTTTACAGTAATTTCTTCTGTAGTGTTAACGGCAGAGAATTCCTTAATATGCTTACTGCTATGATTTGTGGCAGAGGTGCAAAATACCCTGAAATCAAGAAATTAGGTCTTGAACTTTACGAACAAGCTAAAGAAAAAGCTCCTGGAATTATGTCAAGCTTTAACCTCGAAAAGCAAGTGAATGATGTTCCTGACCTTTCATTTATTGATGTTAAACCTGAACATACAGAAACTCCTGTTGAGTTGTTGGCATATACACCTGACGCCGCAAAATGTGTTGCAAGAAACGCCCTTATTTCAGGTAAAAACCTTGCAACTGAACAGATTGAAAGAATTATTGCAGATGACGCTACAACAGAAAAAATCGTTGAAGCGGTTGTTAAATGCAAGAGACCTCGTGCATTAGAATGTGCAAATTATACTTTTAGATTTAACAATGTTTCTCTTTCTTGCATTACTCACTTTGCACGCCATAGAATTCAGTCAATTGAAATCCCTGAACTTACAAAAACAGACAGAATGAGTTTTATTATTCCACCTGTACTTCGTGATAGACCAGAACTTCTTGAAAAATACAAAAACGCTTTCAAAAAGACTGCGGATGAGTATGAACGCCTTAAAAATCTTGGTGTAGCAGAAGAATTGTTGGTATATTATCAGCTTTCAGGTAATACACTTGATATTGTAACAACTATGAATGCAAGACAACTTCTCCTATTCTTGCGACTTCGTTCATGCACTCGCGCACAGTGGGAAATTCAGGAGTATGCAGTTGACGCATTAAAACAACTCCGCAAAGTTGCACCATCAATCTTTAAGTTCTACGGACCAAGTTGCTTTGTAGGTGCTTGTCCTGAAGGTAGAATGACTTGTGGCAGAGCAGTCGAGATTAAAGAGAAGTTTTCAAATCTTTAATATGATAATATGAAAAATACAAGAGTAAAAAACAATGGAAAATCTTTTATTTTTCCAATAATAGCACTTTTTTCATTAAGTATTTGTGCAATACTTGCACTTTTGCTTGTAGGTGGCGAAGAAGTTATTTATGAACTCCAGCAACTAAATTTTGTCCCCGATGAAAAAACTGTGTGCATTGACCCTGGTCACGGGGGCACAAGTTCTGGTGCGGCACTTGGTAGTCGCCTTGAAAAAGACGATACACTTCGTCTGTCACTTCTCGTGCGCGATATTTTGGAAGAAAGAGGTTACACCGTTGTTATGACTCGTGATGATGATAGCGACGTTTCCCTTAATGACCGATGTAAAATCGCAAATAAGGCAAGAGCGTCGCTTTTTGTTTCAATCCACAGAAATAGTAGTACTTCAAAAGACGCTACGGGAATGGAAATGTGGGTGCATTCAAGTAACCCTACCGACGATACACTTTTAGCCCAGAATATTCTCGATTGTCTTGATACGCTGAAAATAACAAATAGGGGAATACACTCGGGTTATCGCGACGGTGCAGATATGAATTATTACATTAACCGTCATACAAAAATGCCGTCAGTCCTTGCCGAAATTGACTTTATTTCAAACAAAACCGACAACAAAAAATATGACCAAAATATAAATGAATATGCTCTCGCTATTGCTAACGGAATTGAAATGACACTCAAGGAAATGCACTATTCATAAAAAATAAAAAATTCTTAAAAAACACTTGACATTTACAAATCATTGATATATAATTGCTTTTGCTCGTTGGGGAATAGTGTAACGGTAGCACGACAGACTCTGACTCTGTTTGTTGGGGTTCGAATCCCTATTCCCCAGCCATAAATAAAAACGGATGCCGATAGGTGTCCGTTTTTATTTTTCGTTTAGAGTGTAAATAGGATTCGAACTCTTAAGAATATTTATTGAACTTTAAGTTTGTTTGTGATAGAATCATTTCAGGTGATATTTATGAAAAAACTCGCAAAATATATTTTAGCATGGGCATTATGTATATTAGTGTGCTTTGTAATTGTATTTCTTTATGTTTTCTGTGGTGGTTGGGAACTATTTGAGTCAGGTAACCCTATAAAAATTGAGTTTGGTGCCTCTGTAATTTTAGGTACAATTTTCTTTGTGGTGATAGATACTATATATGAATTAGAAAAACAACACGAAGAAAAGCTTAAAACGCTCGAAAAACGCATTGAAGAATTAGAAAATAAGGAAGAATAATATGCAATACTACCCAAATCCTTTTATACCAGAGCGTGCTGACCCTTATGTAGTGAAAGGGTCTGACGGTTACTATTATTTTACATCTTCATACCCTGCATATATGAATGTTGATGCGGGTTATGACCGTATTATTTTGCGAAAAAGTGACACCGTAATCGGTCTTGCAACTGCAGAAGAGCATACAATCTGGAAAGCCCATAACAAAGGCGTAATGTCAAAGCATATATGGGCACCTGAAATCCATTATATCGGTGGAAAATGGTATGTTTTCTTCGCGGCAGGTGAGAAAGAGGCAATCTGGAATATTCGTCCTTTTGTACTTGTGTGTGAGGGGCAAGACCCTATAAATGACAAGTGGGTTGAACTTGGTAAAATGAAGGCAAGTGATGGCGATGATCGTTCATTTACTGAATTTTCACTTGATATGACCTACTTTGAAAATAACGGAAAACACTATCTTATCTGGGCAGAAAAATTAGAGGATTCTTCACTTTTTATGGCAGAAATCAATGAGAAGGAGCCCAATAAACTTATTTCAAAGCCAATTCTTCTTACAAAGCCCGAATACGATTGGGAGTGTGTTCGTTTTCGCGTAAACGAAGGTCCTGCAGTGCTTAAAACAGACGATAAAATCTATGTTTTCTTCTCCGCTTCAGGTACAGGTGCAGAGTATTGTATGGGTATGGTTTATGCCGATAAAAATACGGATTTAATGAATGTAAACAACTGGACAAAATCTCCTGTGCCCGCGTTACAGACAGAAGATTTAATTGACCAAGCAGGACCGGGACACAACAGTTTTGTGGTTGATGAAAACGGTGATTTACTTATTGTTTATCACGCTCGACCATTCTCGCATTTCGATAAAAATTGCGGTACGTATTGTGATGAGCCACTTTACGACCCTTGTCGTCACGCTCGTATAAAATTAGTAACATTCGACAAAAATAACACGCCAATTCTCAAGTAATTTTACTTGACAATAATCGACTATATAGAGTATAATTTGAGTGTAAGAAAAGTTTACATAACTGACGGATTTCGTGGACCACCACGGGGGAATGTAAACTAAATAAAGCCGACCGTCTGGGCAATTCTATTTTGTTTACAAAGTGGGATTGCCCAGTTTTGTTTTTCTGAGCAATTCACAGGAGGAAAACTATGGAACATAACAATTGGAACGGATTTAAAAAAGGTGTTTGGCAGGATGAAATTAATGTTCGCGATTTCATTCAGCAAAATTATAAAGAATATACAGGTGACAGCTCATTTTTAGCACCTGCTACTGAACGCACAAATTCTATGATGAAAAAACTCAACTCGCTTTTTGCTCTTGAGCGTCAGTATGGTGGTGTGCTTGATATTGATACTACTACAGTATCTTCACTTACAAGTTATGCACCGGGTTATATTGATAAAGAAAATGAACTTATTGTAGGTATGCAGACAAACCGCCCATTAAAGCGTGGTGTAAATCCATTTGGCGGCATGAGAATGGTGCGTCAGGCGTGTGAAGCATACGGTTACAAATTAAGCGATAAAGTTGAAGAAGAATTTAAATTTAGAACAACTCATAATGATGGCGTTTTCCGTGCATATACTGATGAAATGCGTGCTGCTCGTAAATGCCATGTAATTACAGGACTTCCAGATGCTTATGGCCGCGGTAGAATTATCGGTGACTATCGTCGAGTAGCACTTTATGGTGTTGACCGTCTTATTGAAGAAAAGAAAAAAGATAATGCACTTCGTTCAACAGGTAACTTCAAAACAGAAGATATCCGCGCATTTGAAGAACTTTATCAGCAAATTACATTTTTAGGTTATCTTAAAGAAATGGCTGCTATGTATGGATGCGATATAAGTGGTCCTGCAAGTAATGCCCGCGAAGCAATTCAATGGACATATTTTGCATATCTTGCTGCAATCAAAGAGCAGAATGGTGCGGCTATGTCTTTAGGCAGAGTAAGTACTTTCTTTGATATTTATATTGAACGCGACCTTGCAAGAGGTATTCTTACAGAGTCAGGCGCACAAGAGCTTATGGACCAGTTTGTTATGAAACTTCGTATTGCTCGTCACCTTCGAACTCCTGAATATAACGAACTTTTCGGTGGTGACCCAATGTGGATTACTGAGGCCGTAGGTGGTATGGGACTCGACGGCAGAACTCTTGTAACAAAGAACTGTTACAGAATGCTTAATACTCTTTATACTCTCGGCTCATCTCCAGAGCCAAACCTTACAATTTTGTGGTCAACCGCATTACCTGAAAACTTTAAGAAATTCTGTGCAAAAGTTTCTGCAGATACTGACTCAATCCAGTATGAAAATGACGATGTAATGCGACCACATTATGGTGACGACTACGCTATTGCTTGTTGTGTATCTGCAATGAAAATCGGTAAACAGATGCAGTTCTTCGGTGCTCGTTGCAATCTTGCAAAACTTTTGCTTATTGCTATTAACGGCGGTTATGACACAACAAGTAAAATGCACATTGGACCTCAAATGCCTGTACTTCAGGGTGAAAATCTTAATTTTGACGAAGTTTTAGAGCGTTTCCAGATTTATATTGAATGGCTTAGCCACTTGTATGTAAATACAATGAACGTAATCCATTATATGCATGATAAATACGCTTACGAAAAAATCCAGATGGCACTTCACGATACTGATGTTGAACGTTTTATGGCGTTCGGTATTGCAGGTCTTTCGGTTGTAGCAGACTCGTTGAGTGCTATTAAGTTTGCAGATGTTAAACCTGTTAAAGATGACTAGGTATTCATTACTGAGTTCAAAACAACAGGGGATTTCCCTAAATATGGTAACGATGATGACCGCGTTGACCTTATCGCAAAAGATATGGCACACAGTGTGATTACTGCACTTAGTCAGACACCTACATACAGAGATGCAATTCATACACTTTCTGTACTTACCATTACATCAAATGTTATGTATGG
The DNA here is from genome assembly GCA_017631955.1 of Clostridia bacterium. Lineage (GTDB taxonomy): Bacteria > Bacillota > Clostridia > Oscillospirales > Acutalibacteraceae > Fimenecus. Next base: position 22,699 of record JAGBSJ010000037.1, on the reverse strand, counting down.
TAAAAACACAGGTGCTACTCCTGACGGCAGAAAAAATGCAGAAGCATTTGCACCAGGTGCTAACCCAATGCATAATCGTGAAGAAAATGGCGCCTTGGCATCTCTTAACTCAGTTGCAAAAATTAGCTATGACGATTGCCGTGATGGCATTTCAAATACATTCTCAATTACACCTGAAGCATTAGGTCGTGATGAAGATGAAAGAGTAAATAACCTTGTAGCAATTCTTGATGGTTATTTCGCAAAAAAGGCACATCATATCAATGTGAATGTGCTTAATCGTGAAACACTTATGAATGCTTATGAAAATCCTGAAAAATACCCTAACCTTACAATTCGTGTATCAGGTTATGCGGTTAATTTCAATAAACTTTCAAAAGCACAACAGAGAGAAGTAATCAGTCGTACATTCCACGAGGCAATGTAGTTATGAGTACTATTGGACAAGTTCACTCAATACAGTCACTCGGCACAGTTGATGGCCCCGGTTTAAGACTTGTGGTTTTTCTTCAAGGATGTAATCTTCGTTGTAAATGTTGCCATAATCCTGACACTTGGGAAATGTTGGCAGATAAGCAATTTACAGCGGAAGAAATCGTTGAAAAGGCAAAAAAATACCGTGAGTATTTCGGAGAAAAAGGCGGAATTACCTTGTCTGGTGGCGAGCCGATTTTACAAGCCGAGTTCTGCTACGAAATCTTTAAACTTTGCCACGAAAATGGTATTAATACTTGTCTTGATACATCAGGTAGTGTTCTCAATGACAATGTTAAAAAGTTACTTACCGAAACTGACCGAGTGTTGCTTGATATTAAATATACAAACAATAACGATTATATCGAGAATGTTGGTTGTAGTTTAGAAAAACCGTTGGAATTTTTAGCGTATCTTAATGAAAATAAAATTCCGACTACAATAAGACAAGTTATTATTCCAACAATAAATGACGGTGAAGAAAACATTGAAAAACTCAATGAGATTGTGGAAAAATATACTTGCATTGATAAAGTTGAACTTTTACCATTCAAAAAAATCTGTCAGACAAAATATGACAGTATGAAAATAGAGTTTCCTTTCGGGTGTCTAGACACACCAACCAAGGAGACAATGAACAAGTTAAATAAATTACTGAAATAAATTCAGGGGGAAAATTATTATGCTTTCAGACATTCAAATCGCACAGCAAACATCTTGCTTACCAATCACAGAAATCGCAAAAAAACTTAATATCGAGGTTGACGACCTTGAAATGTATGGCAAGTACAAGGCAAAACTTCCACTTTCTCTTAACAAAAAGTATGCAGACAGAGAAGATGGAAAACTTATTCTTGTAACCGCTATCAACCCAACTCCAGCAGGTGAAGGTAAAACAACAATCACAGTTGGTCTTGGTCAGGCAATGAACAAAATCGGTAAAAACGCTTGTATCGCACTTCGCGAACCATCAATGGGACCTGTTTTCGGTGTTAAAGGTGGCGCTGCAGGAGGCGGATATTCACAGGTTATTCCTATGGAAGACATCAACTTGCATTTTACAGGTGATATGCACGCTATTACAGCTGCTAACAACCTTCTTTGTGCAATTATTGATAATCATATGCAACAGGGTAACGACCTTAGAATTGACCAGAGAAGAATTCTCTTTAAGCGTTGTCTTGATATGAATGACCGCGCACTTCGTAATGTTATCGTTGGTCTTGGCGGTAAAGTAAACGGCGTGCCTCGTGAAGACGGATTTATGATTACAGTTGCAAGTGAAATTATGGCTATTCTTTGCCTTGCAACTGATATCGAAGACCTTAAAACACGCCTTGGCAACATACTTGTTGCGTATACTCTTGATAATGAGCCAGTTTATGCAAAAGACTTAAACGCAGTTGGCTCAATGGCAGCACTTCTTAAAGATGCTATCAAGCCAAACCTTGTGCAGACACTTGAAAACACACCTGCAATTATGCATGGTGGACCATTCGCTAATATTGCTCACGGTTGTAACTCTGTTACTGCTACAAAACTTGCTCTTAAACTTGCTGACTACTGTATTACAGAAGCAGGTTTCGGTGCTGACCTCGGTGCTGAAAAATTCCTTGACATTAAGTGCCGTTATGCAGGTCTTAAACCAGAATGTATCGTAGTTGTTGCTACAATTCGTGCACTTAAATACAACGGTGGTGTTGCTCGTGCAGATTTACAGAATGAAAACGTAGATGCACTTAAAGCAGGTATCGTAAACCTTAAAACTCATATCGAAAATATGAGAAAATACAATGTGCCTGTTGTAGTTGCAATTAATAAATTCCACACAGATACAGATGCAGAAGTTGCATACATTAAAGAATTCTGTGAAGAAATGAAAGTTCCAGTATCTCTTGCAGAAGTATTCGCTAAAGGTGGCGAAGGTGGTATGGACCTTGCCGAAAAAGTTTGTGCAGTTATCGACGAAGGTAAAGCAGATTTTGCACCACTCTATGACGAAAAACTTTCAATTAAAGAAAAACTTAATACAATTGCAAAAGAAATTTACCGTGCAGATGGCGTAATCTTTACCGCAGCCGCAGAAAAAGCAATTAAAGATATTGAAAATCTTGGTAAAGACAAACTTCCAATCTGTGTTGCAAAAACTCAGTATTCATTGTCAGATGACCCAACAAAACTTGGTAAACCTGAAAACTTCACAATGACTGTTCGTGAAGTAAAACTTAGCGCAGGTGCAGGTTTCATCGTTTGCCTTACAGGCGATATTATGACAATGCCAGGTCTTCCAAAAGTACCAGCAGCATACAAAATTGATGTGGATAGCGACGGCAAAATCGACGGTCTTTTCTAATCTTTTTGGCATATTTTCCGTGATACTGCGTTGTGGCATCTCGAAATATCGGCATATTCCTTCGATGCCACGCCTTGTCTAACGAAAAATCTACTCAAAAATCAAATAAAAAACAACCCCACTCTCAGCTGAGAATGGGGTTTTGTCATATCATTTGGCGCTTTGCATTTTGCATTATGCACTCAATTTACGCCTTTGATTTCGTAAAATTTGTTCTTGATTTTCTGTTCTGTTGGTTTTGCAAAAGCGTAACCTATCATATACTCGCCACGGAATGATTCAAGGTTTTCTTGTGGATTCTGAATAAAGTTATAATAATCACATTTAAATTGCGTTGTATCAATACTACGCTGGTTTCTCTCGTCAATAAGTATATCAAGAATACCCGCATCTGACAAAGAATTTCTTAAACTTCTAAGCACTTTACGGAAAAGTGATTGCACACTTTCGTCATAATTTCTGTCAGGCCAAAGAATAGAAACCGCCTGCTCTGTACTTACCGAACTGCCTTGACGGTCAACAAGTAAAGCCATAAATTCTTTAGCTTTAGCACTTGAAAAATACACGGGTTTTTTATTTACAAAAATATCGAAATATCCAAAAGTTTTAATTACGATTTCATTTGATGGAATAGCGTTTTTGAAGGCATCCGCCTTTTCAATTTCCTGAAAAACAGTATCGTCATCATATGGTTTGAGAATATAACCGATAGCGTTCACTTTGAATGCATCATAAGCGTATTCTTTGAAACCCGTAACAAAAACAATTTTAGTTGAGTTGTTTATTTCGTTGATTTTCTTTGCAAGTTCAAGACCTGTCATAACAGGCATTTCAATGTCAAGAAAAGCAATATCAATATCTTGATTTTCACTTATAAAAAATAACGCTTCGGCAGGGTTATTGAATACATTTGCCTCTTTAATTCTGGGATGAGAAGTGCATATATCATAAAGTTCTTCCGATGCAATTCTTTCGTCGTCAACTATCATTATTTTCATTTGTATCGGGCTCCTTTTTTGGTATTTTAATTGTAACACAAGTGCCAACATCAATTTGACTTTCAATATTGAATGTGGCATTTACCATATTTTCAAGTCGTTCACGAACATTGTTCACACCGATATGAGCGTGAGTATCACTTGGTGTAAGGTCAGGATTTTGCACATCAAATCCAACACCGTTATCTTGTACTTTAATCAAGTAATTGTGTTCATCCTCGCTTGTTGTAACTGTAACCGTACCGCCCTCTGGCTTTTTGGTAACACCATGTTTAATTGCATTCTCAACAATCGGCTGAACAGATAGTGCAGGAAGTGAGAAGTTGGTAACAGGTGTGTCGTAAATTATGCTTAATTTATCGCCGAAGCGTAACAACTCAATATCACAATAGTTCTTTGTATGCTCCAATTCTTCTGCAAAAGGAATTGGTTCTTTTTTTGTAATGGAATCCATATTTCCGCGCAAATAACGAGAGAATGAAATAACTGCTTTTTCTGCAGATTTAGGGTCGCGCTTAATAAGATATTTAATAGTGTTAAGTGCATTATAAAGGAAATGCGGTTGAATTTGCGAAATCATAAGAGAAGTATTTGCAATTTCAAGTTCTTTTTCGATTTCTGCAGTTTTAAGTGCCGTGTTAAAAATTCTCGAAATTTTTTCAAAATATATCACAACAAAGGTAATAATAAAGATTGTAAAGCAAATCGGCATAAACTGGCTTGACATAAAGTTAATAATACCATTTGTGTAGAAGCAGTCAACAAGAGTACCTACAAGAATAGTTATATAACCAGTAAGATAAAGTTTTGCATACGGTACTTTTCTTACAACACAGTTGCAGATATTACTGAGAATGATAATGTCAAGCGGAATTGTAGATGCCTGAATTATTATGTAGTAATAAGGGCTGAAAATAATGTATGGAAGTACTGCAGCTATAAGTGAGAGTGACAAGAATACAAAACAGAATACTGCAATAACATTTTTGTTGATTTTAAGGTCAAGTGTTTCAGAATAGAAAAGTAATGCAACAAGTTTAATTATAAAAGTTGACACACAGATTATAAGTGTCATACTCTCATAATTTATGAATGGGAACAAGAATGAGAAAACAGAATAACCTTCTGTTGAAATCATCATTCTGATTGCAACGCAGACACAAAGCACAGGCAACCATTTTGAACTTAAAATGAAAGACTTTTTCGCAGAATATGAGAATATGAAAAGTCCGCAGAAAAGCACGATTCCCACAAGGAATGAGCGGAAAGTTTGTGCAATTTTTGAATAAGTTGTTGTGTAATCAATATCAGAAATCACAGGTGTCATATAAAGTGAAGTCATCATATTACAGGTAACTTCAATAACAATTTCATAGGTGTATTCAGGATTAAAATTGATTCCACCTGCAATAAGGTCGAGGTTTGCATACGCTTTCTGGTCAACATAAGTACCACTTTGTGTAACTAAAACGCCATTTACAAAAACGCTGTAAGTACCTGCAAAATGAGGTACATAAACAATTGCATTTTGGTAATCAAGATTTGTTACTGTAATTTTATAAGATGCAATAAATCCTTCTGCCTTAGAAAGTGAAGTGATTGGCTCAACGATAGGTGTAGGAATTTTAGTGATTTTGGGTGTAACGTGTTCGCGATTACTTATAATGTGAATACCACCATAATATTCCCATTCGCCGGTAAGATAAAGAGTATGTTTTGAACTTGCATTTTTAAAATCGGCTTTTCCGTTTATAATATCGGGGGTGGATGACTGACTATGATTAATGCTACCTGCAATAAAAGGAGAGGCAACTGCAAGTATAGTTATAATAACCGTTATAATCAAAATAAGATTTGAACGCATCTTTATGCTCATAATTTTCACTCCCCACATAATACTGATTTCATTATAAATGAAAATCTGTTGTAAAACAAGAGTTTTTATTGACATATTTCCTTTATAATTGTATAATTTATTGAATATAAATTTTTATAAAATAGGAGTAGTCTGTATGAAATGGACAGGTCTTAATGAATTAAGAGAAAAATACCTTGCATTTTTTGAAAGCAAAGACCATTTGCGTCTTCCAAGCTTTTCACTTGTACCACAAGGAGATAAGAGTATTCTTCTTATCAATGCGGGTATGACACCAATGAAAAAATATTTTACAGGAGAAGTAACACCACCTAAAAATCGTGTTACTACTTGTCAAAAGTGTATTCGTACACCTGATATTGAGAATGTAGGTAAAACTGCAAGACACGGCACATATTTTGAGATGCTCGGTAACTTCTCGTTCGGTGATTATTTCAAACACGAAGCAACTGCATGGGCATGGGAATTCTTCACAAAAGTTCTTGAAATTCCTGAAGAATTACTCTATGTAAGTGTTTATCTCGAAGATGACGAGGCGTTTGATATCTGGACAAAAGAAGTAGGCGTTGACCCATCACACATGGTTCGTTTCGGTAAAGAAGATAACTTCTGGGAACACGGTGCAGGTCCTTGCGGTCCTTGTTCAGAAATTTACTTTGACCGTGGTGTAGATAAAGGTTGCGGTAGCCCTGACTGTAAAGTTGGTTGCGATTGCGACAGATTTATTGAAGTTTGGAACCTTGTTTTCACACAGTTTGAAAACGACGGTAACAACAACTATACTCGTCTTGCAAATCCAAATATTGATACAGGTATGGGCCTTGAACGACTTGCTTGCATTATGCAGGATGTTGACAATCTTTTCGAGGTTGACACAGTTCAGAATATTATGAAGCACATTATTGATATTTCAGGTATTGAATATCATAAAGATGCTAAAAAAGATATTTCACTTCGTGTTATTACTGACCATATCCGTAGTACAACATTTATGGTTGGCGACGGTGTTCTTCCATCAAATAGCGGTCGCGGCTATGTTCTTCGCCGACTTCTTCGTCGTGCAGCTCGTCATGGTCGTCTTATTGGTATTGACAGACCATTCCTCAGTGAAGTTTGCGAAACAGTAATCAAGGAAAATGCAAACGCATATCCAAACCTTGTTGAAAAACAGGATTATATCAAGAAAGTTATCGCAATGGAAGAAGAAAGCTTCTATAAGACAATTGACTCAGGTCTTGGTTTGCTTAATGAAATGATGGCTAACTCAAAAGACAAAGTTCTTTCTGGTGAAGATGCTTTCAAACTTCAAGATACATTTGGGTTCCCAATCGATTTGACAAAAGAAATCGTTGCAGAAAACAATATGACTGTTGACGAAGATGCATTCAAGGTTCTCGTTGAAGAAGCAAGAATGAAAGCAAAATCAGTTAAGCGTGACGGTGCTGAAACTGACTGGAGAAACTCTGGTGTTTCATTCAAAGACGTTGCAAAAACTGAATTTACAGGTTATACAGAAAACAATACAGAAGCAACTGTTGTTGCTCTCGTTAGCGACGGTGAAAGAAAAGACTTTGTTGAAGCAGGCGATGCAATTCTTGTGCTCAATAAAACATCTTTCTATGCAGAAAGTGGCGGACAAGTTGGCGATACAGGTATTATCACAATTGGTGATAGCACATTTGAAGTTGCTAATACAACAAAAGACGCTGATGGTGTAGTGCTTCATCACGGTACACTCGTAGGTGATGCAGTTAAAGTTGGCGACACAGCAACAACTAAATATAATGAAGAAAACAGAAAAGCAATTATGAGAAATCATACTGCGGCTCATCTTCTTCAGGCAGCACTTCGCACAGTTCTTGGTACTCATGTTGAGCAGGCAGGTCAGCTTGTAGATGCAAATGAAGTTCGTTTTGACTTCACTCATTTCACAGGTATGACAGGCGAAGAGCTTAAAAAGGTAGAAGACCTTGTTAACGAGGAAATCCTCAATGCAACTGAAATGCTTATTCGCGAAATGCCTATTGATGAGGCAAAAGCAATGGGTGCTATGGCACTTTTCGGTGAAAAATATGGTGATGTTGTACGCGTTGTTAAGGCAGGGGATTTCTCAACAGAACTTTGCGGTGGTACTCATGTTGACAATACAGGCAAAATCGGTCTTTTCAAAATTGTTTCTGAATCATCAGTTGCAGCAGGTGTTCGCAGAATTCAGGCAGTAACAGGTAAAAATGTTCTTAAATATATTGACGAAAAGAATGAACTTCTTTTTGCTACAGCAGAGGCATTTAAAGTAGGTAACGTATCTGCACTTCCACAGAAAGCAGTTGCTATTGCCAACGACCTTAAAGCAAGGGAAAAAGAAATCGCAACACTTAAAGCAGAAATCAACTCATTTAAAACTGCAGGTATTATGGCAGGTGCAGTTGATGTGAACGGTGTTCAACTTGTAGTTTATTATGCGGGCGAGCAAGACGCTAACGGACTTCGTTCTATGGCAGAAACAGCAAGAGATTCTGCACCTAATACAGTTGCAATTATTGCTGGCTCAAATGCAGAAAAAGGAACTTGCTCATTTGCTTGTGCTTGCGGTAAAGATGCAATCGCAAAAGGTGCTCACGCTGGTAATATCGTTCGCGAAGTTGCAAAGATTGCAGGCGGTAGCGGTGGCGGTAAACCTGATATGGCTATGGCTGGTGGTAAAGAAATTTCAAAGATTGATGACGCTTTAATGTCTGCTAACGAAATTCTTAAATCAATGGTTAAATGAGAGGTGACTATTATGGATTGTCTTTTTTGTAAAATAGCAAATGGCGAAATTCCATCAAATAAAGTTTATGAGGATGAAAAAATTCTCGCATTCCGTGATATTGCACCACAAGCTGAAACACACGTGCTTGTGATTCCAAAAGACCACGTTGCATCATCTGCAAACGATATAAATGCAGAAAACTGCGAAATCGTTGGTTATATCTTTGCTAAAATTCCTGAAATTGCAAAACTTGCAGGAGTTGAAAGTTACAGAATTATCAACAACTGTGGTGAAAAAGCAGGACAAACTGTAAAACATATTCATTTCCATATCTTAAGTGGAGATAATTTATCAGAAAGATTAGTGTGAGGAGCGTGTTAACATTGAAAAGACCTATGGCAACAGTCGGCTTTTCAATGCTTTTATCGTCTCTTTTCGTATCAGAATTAACTATAAAATCTGCCATTATCGTTTTAGCGACGATAATGGCAATTTTTTGTGTATTTTTAATATTCAAAGGTTTAAGAAAATATAAAATCGTAATGTTTTCTTGTGTTGCAATAGCGTTGTATTTGATGGCTTTTGTTTTTGCACAAAATGATTACTATAATGCCACAGAAAAATTTTCAAAGCCCATTGAAATAAAAGGTGTGGTTTGTCAAACACCTAGTGAAACAGATTATACATATAACTATGTAATCAAACTTGAAAACGAAAACTACAAAATAAGATATTCCTCTAAAAATAATAAAAATTTTCAACAAGGTGACATAGTTTCAGGTGTACTTTTGTATGATGGCGATGTTTTCACAGATGATTTTTTTGATAGTTCTCTATCTTCAAAAATTTTCTTCACATTTTTTGAAAGTGAGAAATCAAATTTAGAAAAAACAGGAGAAACAAATACTTTTTATTTTGCAATAGGTAAAATAAAAACTGAATTTTCAAATATTATAGATTCATACATTCCAAGTGAAAACGGTGCAATAGCAAAGGCAATGACTATTGGTGAAAAGTCAGATATTTCAGATAAAACTATAAATAATTTCAATTATTCAGGCACTTCTCATCTGCTAGTAATTTCGGGATTACACCTCTCTTTATGGTCAATAGGAATAATGCGACTTGCAGAAAAATCTTCAAGTTTAAGAAAATATACTGCGATTATAGGTCTTGTGTGTTTGTTGGGATATTCTTCTTTGACAGGATTTAGTGTGTCAGTAATTCGTGCAGGTATAATGGTAGGCGGTGTGTTGTTAGGCAAAGCGTTTTGCCGTGATGCAGACAGTATAAATTCTATTGGCATAGCACTAACCTTAATCTTACTCGAGAATCCGTTTGCACCATTTTCTGCATCCTTGTGGTTTACGGTTGGCTCAACATTGGGTATTTTAATTATTGCACAAAATCTGTTGTATAAAATCAAAGAAAAAAGCAATAAATACCCATTTATAAATAACGGAATTTTCTCGTTTTTAATTACATCAATATTGATAAGCGTTGCAACATCTATATTTACCCTGCCTATTTTTATAGTGAAGATTAAAATGTTACCTGTTGCCTCAATTCTTTCAAATATTTTAATGGTAGATTTGGCACTATTCTTAATGATTTTGACTGTTGTGGGTGTAGTAACTCATATTTTAGGAATGGGATTTATAGCAAATGGTATTTTTACAACTGTGGGTACAATCGGCGAAATATTGAGATTTTTTGCAGAAAAAATCGGTATGTCAGAGTGGTCAACAGTTTCTGTATCTCATAAATATTTTGAATATTTTCTTTGGTTTGGTATTTTCAGTATTATTGTAGCGATTGCCTTGAAAAAACATAGAAAAACTGCAATGAAAATGGTATCTGTCATATTGTCTATAACATTTATATTATTAGTTACATATTGTTCAACTTATGACTATAAAACGCTTACCGTAGATGTTATAAGTACCGACGAAACGCCACTTTTACTTATCAATTATAAGAATGAAAGTGTTTTAATCGGCGCACCCAAGTCAAAATACAATTCTGACGTACTTGAAGTGATGCAAAAACATAACTCAAAAACCATAAGTGGCATAGTATTAACTGAAAATGATACAACCTCAAATATTATCAATCTTTACAGTTGTTTTGATGTTGGAAATATGTATTTCTGCAATACCCCGCATAATCTATTTAATAATTTATCTGAAAGTAATGTTTCGGAAATCAAAATAGGCGAAAACGCAAAAATCAATATGAAAAACCATAAAGATTACATTGAAATTTCTTGTGAAAACAAAAAAATGATTTTCTTTGATAGTGAAAAAGCAGAAAATCTATTTGAAAAAGCGAAAGAGTATGATATAATCATTGTGTATGGTGAAAATGCAACAGAGATTAAAGAAAAAATTCTTAAAGAGAATTCAAAAATATGTGTCTATGTTGCAGAAAACTCCAATAAAATTGCAGTAAATTTTAATGTAAGGAAGTGAAAAAGATGGCTTTGATTAACGAAACTGAATTGAAAAAGCAGATAAAAGAAAACAATATGTCAAATTGCTATCTTTTTTACGGTAGTGAAGATTATCTTAAACAGTTTTATACAAACAGAATTTGCAAAAAGTTTGTAACTTCTGGTAGTGAAACATTCAGTTTGCGTAAATATGATGGCAAAGAGAACACTCTTGAAGAAGTGCTTGAGGGTGCAGATTCAATGCCGTTTATGAGCGACTATTGTGTAGTAGTGGCAAGGGATTTCCCACTCAACACACTTCCTGCGGCAGAAAGTGAAATGTTACTCTCTTTTTTACAGAATTTGCCCGATACATCAATAACAATTTTCTGGATGGACAGTATTGAAGTTCTTCCCAAAAAAGATAACTGGAAACAGGTAATTGACAACTTTACAAAATATGCAACTGTAGTCAATTTTGCAAAAGCAGAGGGTAGAGAACTCCGTAAAATTCTTTGTGCTTACGCTAACAAAAACGGTTGCTTAATGAGTGATAGTACCGCGTCTTATCTTATTGAGCTTTCAGGTGACACTCTTAATGTGCTTTTTAATGAAATACAGAAAGCGTGTAATTTTGCAGGACAAGGTAATGAAATAACTCGCGAGCATATAGAGGCAATAGCGGTACGCTCTTTAGAAGCAAAAGTTTTTGATTTGTCAAAATTTATACTCAACCGTAATGCTCAGAGCGCACTTGAGTTATTACATACACTTATGATGCAAAAAGCCGAGCCCATTGATATTTTTGGGGTTATTTTAAGTGCTTTTGTTGATTTATACAGAGTGAAAGCATCTGTAAGTGCGGGTGAGTGTGTAACATACCCTGCAAAACTTTTTAATTATAGAAATTCAGAATTCCGCCTTACTAATGCGAATAGATATGCATCAAAACTTACAGATGAGCAAATTCGCGAGTGCCTTGATTGCTTCTCGGAAAGTGACAAAGCGTTAAAAAGCACTGCTCAGAGTGGCGAGTTGATTTTAGAAAAACTCATAGTTCAACTTTCTTTAATTCTTTCAAGGTGACGCTATGATTAAAATAAAAGAAGCAGTTATAGTAGAGGGTAAATATGACAAAATAAAATTGTCTGGAATAATTGATACAGTCATTATTGAGACAGACGGTTTTGCCATATTCAAAGATAAAGAAAAGCAGAAGTTAATCCGTTTTTTATCAGAAAAACGTGGAATTATTATAATGACCGATTCTGATTCGGCAGGTTTCAAAATCCGCAATTTTATAAACGGAATTACAAAAAGCGAAAACATAAAAAATGTATATATTCCCGATATTTATGGAAAAGAAAAACGAAAAACCGAAAGTTCAAAAGAGGGTAAATTAGGAGTTGAGGGTATGCAACCTCAAATCATTATGACCGCTCTTGAAAAAGCGGGAGTATTGTGTTCTCAAAATGATAAAAAATCGGGTAATGAAATTACACACACCGACTTTTTTGAAGATGGGGTTTCAGGTGGCGAAAACAGTAGCGAAATCCGAAAGATGCTTGCAAAAGAGTTAGATTTACCCGAAAGAATAAGTTCGTCATCACTTTTAAAAATAATCAATTTATATATGACATACGATGAATATAAAGAGGCAATTAAAACAGTACAGAGTAAATTGTCATAAATGTGTATAAATTGTAAATTTTGTTATATTTGTTTCCAAATAACAAAAAATATGATACAATATATAAATACATTCAGAAAAACAGAAGAATGAGGTAAATATTATGAGTCATCAAAGCCGATTTCCAATAAACGAACCATTTTATGATGTTCGTTATATAAAAGACTTCAAAGACTTAATTGACCAGAGCGAAAAACTCTTTTCAGAGCGCCCTGCATATAAACTTAAAAATAAAGACGGTGTTTATTATGAGGTAACTTATAAAAATTTCCGTCATGCAATATATTATCTTGCCAATACACTTATTCAAGATGGCTATTCAAGAAATCATATTGCGGTTGTAGGTGCAAACTCATATAAATGGTCAGTAACATACTTGGCTGTTACTTGCAGTAATAATGTTATTGTGCCCGTTGATAAAGAGTTGACTATCGACAATATTATTGATGTTCTTAATGATTCGGATTCAACAGTAGTTTTCGGTGATAAAAAATATATCAAAGCACTTGTAGAAAGAAAAGATGAACTGTCTGATGGCTTTAAGTTTATCTGTTTTGATGATGTTGAGATTGATGGCGCAACTAATTACGAAGAATATATTGATATAGGCAGAAAACTTTATAGAAGTGGTAAGAAACTTCTTAATGATATTACAATTGACCCAGAGGCAATGACTGCACTTCTTTTCACATCGGGTACAACAGGTGTTTCAAAAGGTGTTTGCTTAAGCCAGAAAAATATCTGCTCAGTTGTTCTTGGTGCTGCGGGTTGTATTAAAGTCACTGAAGAAGACCAACTTCTTTCAATTCTTCCTATACACCACACTTATGAATGTACAATCGGTTTCCTTTATATTATTTATTGCGGTGCTTGTATTGCTTTTTGTGACGGTCTCCGTTACATTACAAAAAACTTTAAGGAAGTAAAACCAACTGCATTTATTACCGTTCCACTTCTTATTGAAAAAGTACACGGCAAAATCATGAAGAAGATGGAAGAAAAAACTGCAGGTAAACTTATTTTTAAAGTAGGTAAATACGCATCAATTTTCAGTAAAGCGGTTGGTATTAAAGACCTTGACCGTAAACTTTTTGCAGAAGTTATTGAAACATTCGGTGGTCGACTTCGTCTTATCGTTACAGGTGCGGCGGCTCTCGACCCTCGTGTTGCAGAAGATATTATGCATATGGGTATTGACCTTTATATCGGTTATGGTCTTACAGAGTGTGCACCACTTGTTATGTGTAATAATGACCGTCTTATGCTTCCTGACTCAATCGGTACTCCAATTCCGGGCGTTGAAGCATTCATTCATGACCCTGACGATTTAGGCGTTGGTGAAATCTGGGTGCGCGGTCCTATGGTTATGAAAGGTTACTATAACAACCCTGAAGCAACAGCACAGGTAATCACTCCTGATGGTTGGTTCAGAACAGGTGACCTTGGTACTTGTGACCGTCATAATTGCTATAAAATTACAGGTAGAAGTAAGAATGTTATCGTTACTAAAAATGGTAAAAACATCTTCCCAGAAGAAGTTGAACATTATCTTAATACAAACCCTGTAATTGAAGAAAGTCTTGTTTTTGGTGACGATGTTGACGATGAAACTTACGTAAGTGCATCAATTTATCCTAACTATGAACAGATTAAGAATAACCTTAAACGTCAGGACATTACTAAAGAAGATGTTCAGAAATCTGTTGAAGAAGCAGTTAAGGATGTAAATAAGAAACTTCCAAAATACAAGAAAATCAGAAATATTGAAATTCGTGACGAAGAATTCGAAAAAACAACTACAAAGAAAATTAAGCGTCATGCAAATATAAAGAAAAAGAATAATACAGAAACAGAAGAAAAAACAGAGGAATAATAAAATGATTTTAGGTTATGGTAATAACGAGGATTTTTCTAACGGTACAAAGGTGTTAGCCCTTATGGCATCGCCAAGAAAAACCGGTTATACTGCAAAACTTTTAGGAACACTTCTTCGTGAATTTCCAAAGGGAACAAATATTGAAATCGTGAATCTTTATGAGCTTAATCCTATACCTTGTAATGCTTGTGGTTACTGTAAGGCGGGTAACGGATGCTCAAAAAAAGATTTAGAAGAGTTTTTCAAAAAGTTTGAAACTGCAGATGTAATTGTGTTTGCAACACCAATTTATTTTATGGGTGTGCCTGCACCATTTAAAGCACTTATTGACCGTTTCCAACGTTACTATGAGGCACGTTTCCGTCGCAATATGAAACACCCAATTGAAAAACCGCGTAAAGCAGTACTTATTGTTACAAGCGGTAGTGACGGCGAAGTTGGTTTTGAGGTAATCAAACATCAACTTTTACAAGCGTTTACGGTACTTAACATTGAACTTAAGGGTTCAATGCTTGCTAGAAATACTGACAAATGCGGTGTTGACAAAACAGATGTTGACAGAGCCGCAGCATTATATAGGAGTGTTAGATGATGGCAGTAATTAAAGTTAATCTTGATAATTTTGCAGAAGAAGTTTTACGTTCAGAAAAGCCAGTACTTCTTGATATGTATGCAGACTGGTGCGGACCATGTATGATGATGGCACCAGAACTTGAAGCATTTGCAGAAGAAAATGATAGTGTAAAGGTTTGCAAACTTAATGTTGATGAGGCAACTGATTTAGCACTTACATTCGGCGTTATGAGTATTCCTACAGTTCTTCTTTTCAAAAACGGACAAGAAGAAAAACGCTTTGTCGGTGCAAAAGAAAAACATCAAATTGCAGAATTTGTAAATGAATAAGAAAAAACGGTAAGCAAATTGCTTACCGTTTAATTTTTTTGTATTTATTTATTCTTCTACAATTACCTTAACAATCTCTCCAACATAAACTCTATGAAAATCGTTGTTAGCATAATTTTTCATAATGCTTTCGTCAATAAATCCGTCAGGTTTCATATCTTGGTATGCAAGCTTTTTAAGAACAACATTTACTTTTGCTTGTTCAAAGCCAACTGCTTCGCCTAAGTCGATAGGCAAAAAACCTGTTTCTGCCATTTTATCAATATCGCGACCTGATTTGCTACCACAAACGCCTAATTCTTTTTTATATTCTCCACCAAAGAATGAAAGTGAAAAATAGTCGTTCTTTTCTATAAATTCATAGGTGTAGCGTTGTGGACGAACAAATATAAAACAAACATCTTTGTTCCAGAGTTCTCCAATTCCGCCCCAACTTACAGTCATTGTATTGAAATTGTCACTCTTGCCTGCGGTAAGTAATGCCCAGTCATTGCTAATCATTTTAACGAAATTATCTTTTAATTCTCTTATATTAATCTCTTTTTGCATACGAATAACTCCTTTTTAAATTGTATTTATTATATACCCAAAATCTATGAAAAACAAGGCAAATATAATGGGTAACTTATAACTTTGTTCAAATGTTGAAAAAGTTTGTAAAACTAACCAAAATTATAAAGGATTTTTTGTATAGTTATTTTCAAACTACATCTTTTATTTTTGTAAGTGTTATGGTATTATATTCCCACGCCTCTAACCAATGGTTATCGGGCGATTATTTTTGACTGCGTATTAATGTGGTTATTTGAGGGTGTAAAAATGCAATTTAATGATAGATTAAAGTATTTAAGATGCGCAAAAATTCCAACAATCACTCAAAAGGATTTGGCAAATGCACTTGGTATTACTCAACGTAAGGTTTCATTTTTAGAAACAGGTACAACCGAGCCATCTCTTAAAGATATTGTTGCTCTTTGCAAATATTTTAATGTTTCAGCAGACTATCTTTTAGGACTTCCTAATAATATGAATTATCCGGAGTAATTTATGACTAAAAAAGAACGTGCAAAACTTCTTGTTGAGGGGCTTAAAAAGGAATATCCTGATGCAATCTGCTCATTAGTGGCAGATAATCCCTTTGAACTTCTTGTTGCAACACGTCTTTCAGCACAGTGTACAGATGCGAGGGTGAATTTAGTAACCCCCGCACTTTTTAATAAGTACAGAACACTTGACGATTACGTGAATGCAGATGTTAAAGATATCGAAATTATTATTCATTCTTGCGGATTTTATCACGGGAAAGCCCGCGATATTATTGAAATGGCAAGGGGAGTGCGCGACCGTTTCGGCGGAGTAGTGCCCGATAATATTGAAGATTTAACAAGTTTGCAGGGTGTTGGCAGAAAAACCGCAAATTTAATTGTGGGTGATGTTTACGGCAAACCCGCAGTTGTGGCAGATACTCATTTAATCCGACTTACAAACAGAATGGGACTTGTAAATACAAAAGACCCCAAAAAAGTGGAAATGGAATTAAAGAAAATCTTGCCACCTGAAGAAAGCAATGATTTCTGTCATCGCGCAGTGTTACACGGAAGAGCAATCTGTACTGCTCGTAAAGCCAATTGCGAAAACTGTGCAGTAAATGATGTTTGTAAAAAAATAATATGATGTAGGGCGGGGGGTTGCTCCCGCCATGATTTTGCATTTGTTGTTGTATTTTTACAACAATGTGTGCTATACTATTTACATAATATGGAAAAGAGGTAATTTTATGGACCCAATCAATGTTGATTTCAGTGGTAAGTCAGTTGTTCCTGAAACACCAAAAGGCAGTACACTCAAAAGGGTAATTGTAAGCATTGTGCTTACATTAGTTGTTGGTGCGGTGGCTTATTACGCTATGCTTCCTGCTCTTAATTTTAAGGCAATTGAATTGTATGTTTACATCGGAATGCTTATTGTTGTATATATTGGTATTTTCGGTATAGCTTCAAAAGCGTATTTCCGCCCTGAATATATGGAATATGCAAAAAATAAGGTGAAAATTCCGATTGTGCTTATTCTTGTATTAGTTGCAGTTGTAGGCGTTGGTTATCTTGTTGGTGCAGAAATTTTCCGTGCAAAAGACTATGCCGAGATTATTAATGTTAAAGAAGGCGATTTTGCAGAAGAAGTTGCAGAAATCGATTTCTCATCAGTTCCTCGTCTTGATAAAGATTCATCAAATATGATTGCAACTCGTGCGCTTGGTGAACTTTCAGACTATGTTTCACAGTTCGTTGTAAATCAATATTATTCAACACAGATTAACTATAAAGGCACTCCTGTTCGTGTTCAGTCTCTTGATTACGGCGACGTTTTCAAATGGCTCAAGAATACAAAAGAGGGTATTCCTGCATATATTATCGTTGATATGACAACACAAAAAGCAGAAACAGTTCGATTAGAAGAAGGTATGAAGTATTCTCCTGCAGAACATTTCAACGAATACCTTGTTCGTCACGTTCGCTTTAAATACCCTTCACTTATTTTAGGTGAACCATCATTTGAAATTGATGAAACAGGCAGACCATTCTGGATTGTTCCTGTGCTTGATAAAACAATCGGACTTTTCGGTGGTACAGATGTAATCGGTGCAGTTATTGTTGACTCAATCAATGGTGATACAACACTTGTTTCGACTGCTCTTGATAAAAACACAAAACTTCCTACTGACAAGTTTGTAACAGATAAAGAATTCCAGTGGCTTGACCAGGTTTATTCTGCAAATATTGTAAATCAGCAGTACAACTATTATGGCAAATATAACAATGGCTTCTGGAACTCAATTATCGGTCAGGAAAATGTAAAAGTAACATCATCTGGTTATAACTATTTAGCACTTAATGACGACGTTTATATGTACACAGGTGTAACTTCTATAAGCTCTGACCAATCAATTATTGGTTTTGTTCTTATTAATCAAAGAACAAAAGAGGCAGTTTACTATCAACAAGCAGGTGCTTTAGAAGAAACTGCAAGAACATCTGCACAGGGTAAAGTTCAGGAAAAGGGCTATGTAGCAACATTCCCAATTCTTCTCAACGTAAGTGGCGAGCCAACATACTTTATGGCACTTAAAGATTCAAGCCAACTTGTTAAAATGTATGCAATGGTTAATGTTGAACAGTCAACTGTTGTTGGTGTTGGTAATACACTTGCCGAGTGTACTGAAAATTATGCGGCTGAGCTTAAGAGCAACGGCGTGAATGTAGATGTTGATGTTGACTCAATGGGTAACGAAGAAACTCCTGATATACCAAAAGTAGAGACTGTTGATGTAACAGGTAAAGTTGCAGAAATCAGAAGTGTTATCACTGGTGGCGAAACTTATTTCTATATCAAACTTGTTGACAACGCAACCTACTATAAAGTTGCAGTTAAAGACGCAGAAAGAATTGTAATTCTCAATGTAGGCGACACAATCACATTTACAGTAAATAAAGATGCTAAAGGCGAAATTATTTCAGTAAATAATGTTAAATAAATAAACGGCGGGGGCTTGCTCCCGCCTTATTTTTGCAATTTTATACATTATATTATGTATAAATGTATAAAAATATTGAAATATGTAATAAAAATGCATAAAACTAGTAATAATATTCACAAAATATGCAAATAATTGCATAAAAATACAAAAACGCTGAAAAAATATTCGAAAAACTCTTGATTTATTAAATATTGGGTGTATAATATTACCCATACTACAAATTGCATAACAAAAATGCAATTTTTTCGGAGGAATACACAATGGAAAAGAAAGATATCAAAAAGGTAGTTTTAGCTTATTCAGGTGGTCTTGATACATCAATTATCATCCCTTGGTTAAAAGAAAATTATAACAACTGTGAAGTTATTGCAGTATCAGGTGACGTTGGTCAGGGTACTGAACTTGACGGACTTGAGGAAAAAGCAATCGCAACAGGTGCTTCAAAACTTTATGTTCTTGATTTGAAAGAAGAATATGTTGAAGAATATATCTGGCCTTGTCTTAAAGCTGGCGCAGAATACGAACAGTATCTTCTCGGTACATCTCATGCTCGTCCATGTATTGCAAAGGGACTTGCTGAAATCGCAATCAAAGAGGGCGCTGACGCTATCTGTCACGGTTGTACAGGTAAAGGTAATGACCAAGTTCGTTTTGAACTTACACTTAAAGCATTTGCTCCTGAAATGGCAATTATTGCTCCTTGGCGTGAATGGGATATTAAATCTCGTGAAGAAGAAATCGCTTATGCTGAGGCACACGATATTCCTCTTAAAATTAACCGTGAAACAAACTATTCAAAAGATAAGAACGTATGGCACTTATCTCACGAAGGTCTTGACCTTGAAGACCCTGCAAACGAGCCAACATACAATAAAGAAGGTTTCCTTGAAATGAGCGTTTCTCCTGAAATGGCTCCAGATGTACCAACTTATGTTACAATTCACTTTGAACAAGGTGTTCCAACTGCTATTGATGGCGTAGAAATGAAAGGCCTTGCAATTGTTGAAAAACTCAACGAGCTTGGTGGCGCTAATGGTATCGGACTTCTTGACATCGTTGAAAACCGTCTTGTTGGTATGAAATCTCGTGGTGTTTATGAAACTCCAGGTGGTGCAATTCTTTACAAGGCACACGAACTTCTTGAAATGATTTGTCTTGACCGTGATACACAGCACTACAAGAAGCTTGTAGCACAGAAATTCGGTGAAGTTGTTTACAACGGTCTTTGGTTCACACCACTTCGTGAAGCTCTTTCAGCTTTCGTTGACGAAACACAGAAAACTGTAACAGGTGATGTTAAACTTAAACTTTACAAGGGTAACATTATCAACGCAGGTATCACATCTCCATACTCACTTTATGATGAAAATGTTGCATCATTCGGTGACGACGGTGGTGCATACAACCAGAAAGATTCAGCTGGCTTTATTAACCTTTTTGGATTATCTATAAAGGTAAAAGCACTTCTTGATAAACAAAGAAACGAAAATAACTAATAACTTACAACAACGACAAAGGGATTATTCTCTTTGTCGTATTGTGCTAATATAGGAGAATAATTATGCAACTCTGGAAAGGCAGATTTTCAAAAGAAATCGACCCAAAAACCAACGACTTTAACTCGTCAATCAAATTTGACAGTCGTATGTATAAAGAAGATATTGATGGTAGTCTTGCTCATGCGGCAATGCTTTGTGCTCAGGGCATTATCTCTGCAGAAGACCTTGCGCAGATTACTGACGGATTAAAAGCAATTAAGTCAGAAATCGAAAGTGGCGAGTTAGAAATCGACCCTAATGCAGAAGATATTCATACTTTTGTTGAGGGTGAATTAACTGCTCGAATCGGTGCGGCGGGTAAAAGATTACATACAGCAAGAAGTCGTAATGACCAGGTTGCAGTTGATATTCGCCTTTATCTCCGTCACGAATGTGATGCTCTTTATAATCAGCTTACAGAACTTGTGGATGTCCTTTGTAAAAAAGCGGAACAGTATGCAAGTGCTGTTATGCCGGGTTACACTCACCTTCAAAGAGCGCAACCAATCACATTCGGTCATCACTTAATGGCTTACGCAGAAATGCTTCTTCGTGATAAGGAAAGACTTTCACAGGCAACAGAGAGAATGAATTATTCACCACTCGGTGCTTGTGCCTTGGCGGGAACAACATACAATACAGACCGTGAAATGACAGCAAAAGCACTCGGTTTTAATGGCGCTATGCAAAATTCACTTGACTGTGTTTCTGACCGTGATTTCTGTATGGAACTCGCATCAGTTATTTCAATTATTATGGTGCATCTTTCACGTTTCTCAGAAGAAATTGTGCTTTGGTGTTCTTGGGAATTCAAATTCGTTGAACTTGATGATGCGTTTTCAACTGGCTCATCAATTATGCCACAGAAGAAAAACCCTGATATTACAGAGTTAATCCGTGGTAAGTCGGGTCGTGTGTTCGGTGACCTTACAACACTTCTTACAATGATGAAAGGTCTTCCGCTTGCTTACAACAAAGATATGCAAGAAGACAAGGAAGCAATTTTTGATGCATTTGATACAGTTAAAATGTGCCTTACAGCATTTATTCCAATGCTTGATACAATGACTGCTCTTCCTGAAAATATGAGAAAAGCTGCAGCGGGTGGATTCATCAATGCAACTGACTGCGCTGACTATCTTGTAGGCAAAGGTCTTCCATTCCGTGATGCTTACAAAGCAACAGGTGAATTGGTTGCACTTTGCATCAAAAAAGGTCTTACACTTGAAACACTCCCACTGGTCGAATATAAGGCAGTATGCGACATTTTTGATGATGGCGTGTTTGAGGCAATCAATCTTGATAAATGTGTAAATGACAGAACATCTCTCGGCGGACCTGCACCACAGAATGTGCTCGCACAAGTTGAACGAGTTAAGAAACTTAACAAATAAGGATAATATATATGACAAAAATATTTATTGACGGTAGTCAGGGCACAACGGGCCTTAAGATTTTTGACCGTCTTGCAAAAAGAGAAGATATTGAACTTATAACTCTTCCAGAAGATTTGAGAAAAGACACAAATGCAAGAAAACAAGCACTCAATAGTGCAGATATTGCATTTCTATGCTTGCCTGATGCGGCGGCAATTGAAGCGGTATCACTTATTGAAAACGACAACACAATCGTAATCGATACATCAACTGCACATAGAACAAATGAGGGCTGGGCATACGGATTTCCAGAACTCAGCGAAGAATTTGAAGATAAACTTAAAAATTCAAAGAGAATTGCAGTTCCGGGTTGCTATGCGAGTGGATTTGTAGCACTTGTAAAACCGCTTGTTGATGCGGGAATTGTTGATAGTGATATCTGTATCGCTTGTCACGCTTTGTCAGGTTACAGCGGTGCAGGTAAAAACGGTATCGCACAGTACGAAGACGAAAATCGTGATACTCTTTTAGATGCTCCTCGCGAGTATGCTCTTACTCAACAACATAAGCACTTAAAAGAAATGAAAGCAATTTCAGGTCTTCAAAATGAGCCAATCTTCTCACCATATATCTGTGATTATTTCAGTGGTATGGTAATGACAGTGCCACTTTTCAAAAAAGATTTGAAGAATGGAAAAACTGCTGAAGATATTAAGGCACTTTATAAAGAAAAATACAATTCAGATATTGTAAAATATAAAGAAAGCATTGACGAAAACGGATTTATCGCAGGTAATAAAATGAGCGAAAACGACGGTATGGAAGTTACAGTTTGCGGTAATGATGAGAGAATTCTTTTAATTGCAAGATATGACAATCTCGGCAAAGGTGCTAGCG
>JAGBSJ010000036.1 GCA_017631955.1 Clostridia bacterium | reverse complement strand
GCTATATTCTGTGGTGCTTGTTATATATTAACATCAGTAATTAACAACCCTGTTATTTCTTTAATTATCTGCGCATTAACAGGATTAAGCGTAAGCATTATGTGGCCTGCTACCTTAAGTTTGGCTGCAAGATTATTCCCTAAAGCCGGTGGTGCCATGTATAGCATACTGGCTTTGTCGGGTGATACAGGTTGTACGCTGGGACCTTGGTTTATTAGTTTTATCGCAATTAAAATGTCGATAGAACAAAATGGCGGAGAATCCTTAAAAACTGGTTTAGGATTTGGTTCAGTTTTCCCCATTATTATGATTCTTGCAATTTCTTTGTTATCTATATGGAAAAAATCTGTTGACAAAAAGAGTAACAGTGATATAATGAAATCATAAAATATAATAATTAGTTGTCTTCAGGGCGGAGTGAAATTCTCCACCGGTGGTTAAAGTCCACGAGCGAATGCTGATTAGGTGAAATTCCTAAACCGACGGTATAGTCCGGATGAAAGAAGATGCGACTTATAAAAGTTACATTTGCCCTGCTATTTATAGTGGGGCATTTTCTGTTTGACAACTAATAAAATCTGAAAGGAAGATTCTCATGTCAAACAAAAGAAACAAAAAAACATTTCAATTAACAATTGTTGGATTAATGGCAGCTATTGCTACTGTTATCTATATGGTATTCCCAGAAGTACCAATAGTTCCCGGTGTTGAATATATGAAGGTAGATTTTTCTGACTTTCCTGCCATTCTTACTGGCGTAATTTTTGGTCCTATTCAGGGAATACTTGTAGAGATTTTTAAGAACATTATTCACCTTACAAGAACAACTACTGTTGGTATTGGCGAAATTATGAATGTTGTTATTGGCAGCAGTATGATTCTTTCAATGTCACTTTCAGTTAAACTTTTCAAAAAAATCTTTAAGGAAAACAAAATTACATTGAAATCTTACTTTATCTCATCTGCAATCACAATTATCGTTGCAATTGTAATGGGTTGGCTTGCTAATATGGTATTTACACCTATTTTCTTCAACATTATGGGATTCCCACTTGTAGCAGAAACATACTGGGCAGGCGTATGGGGCTCAACTACTCTTAATTCAATTAAAGCCGCATTCAATATTTTACCATTTTTCCCAATATATTTTGCACTTGAAAAAGGTGTAAAAAAATACACAATATAGTTGACATTACGCGAATATGTGATAAAATATACAAGAATTAAATATTTCCCTTATGCAGAGTGGTGGAGGGTCTGGCCCTGTGAAGCCCGGCAACCTGCGTTAATGCAAGGTGCTAATTCCTGCGGATTTTCCGAGATATAAGTTTGTACTATAACGGCACCCTTATGGGTGCCTGATTTTTTTGGAGGCCAAAATTTATGGCAAAATTCTTATTCACTTCTGAATCAGTTACAGAAGGACATCCTGATAAAATCTGTGATAAAATTTCTGATTCAATTCTTGACGCAATGCTCGCACAAGACCCAATGTCACGCGTGGCTTGTGAAACAACAGTTACTACAGGACAAGTTCTTGTTATGGGCGAAATCACATCAAAAGCACAGGTTAATATTCCTGAAATAGTTAGAAATACTATTCTTGAAATCGGTTATGACGATAGTGCAAAGGGATTTGATGGTAATACTTGTGCAGTACTTGTAGCACTTGATAAACAGTCATCAGATATCGCACTTGGCGTTGATAACTCAATGGAAATCAAAGAAGGTAATGACGATTTCTATAACCTTAATGGTGCGGGCGACCAAGGTATGATGTTTGGTTTCGCTTGTGATGAAACACCTGAACTTATGCCAATGCCAATTTCAATGGCAAACAAACTTGCAGTTCAACTTACAAAAGTTAGAAAAGATGGAACTCTCCCTTATCTTCGTGCTGATGGTAAAACACAGGTTACTGTTGAATATGATGATGACAGAAACCCTGTAAGAATTGATGCGATTGTTGTATCATCACAACACAGTGCAGATGTTGAACTTTCACAAATTCGCGAAGACGTTAAAAAATATGTAATCCAGCCAATTGTTCCTGCAAATCTTATTGATGAAAACACAAAGATTTTCGTTAACCCAACAGGCAGATTCGTAATTGGTGGTCCTATGGGTGACTCAGGTCTTACAGGTCGTAAGATTATTGTTGATACATACGGCGGTTACTCACGTCACGGTGGCGGTGCTTTCTCAGGTAAAGACCCTACAAAGGTTGACCGTTCTGCTGCTTATGCTGCACGTTATGTTGCTAAAAACGTTGTTGCGGCTGGTCTTGCTAAAAAATGTGAAATTCAGTTAGCATACGCTATTGGTGTTGCAAAACCTGTTTCAGTAATGGTTGACACTTTTGGTACAGGTGTTCTTAAAGATTCAGAACTTGGTGACATTATTAACGAAGTATTTGACCTTCGTCCTGCTGCTATTATTGATACACTTAAACTCCGTAACCCTATTTACAAGCAACTTGCTGCATACGGTCACGTTGGCAGAACAGACTGCGAAGTAATGTGGGAAAAGACAGACAAAGTTGAAATTTTAAAAGAAAAAGCAAAAATTAACTAATAAAAAATCGCATAAAGCAAAAATTTTTACTCATAATATCTGTGCAGGTAAAAACATAATGATATTAAGGAGTGAATATAATGCTTGACAGAATTTCTTTAATTCTCGTTGTTATTGGTGCTATCAACTGGGGTGCAATCGGATTATTCCAATTTGACCTTGTGGCTTGGCTCTTTGGTGGTCAATCTGCAATAATCAGTAGAATTGTTTATACATTGGTTGCTCTTGCTGGTATCTGGTGCTTATCACTTTTATTCCGTCACAACGAAATTTTAGTTAGCGATGAAGTATAAAAAGAAAACTCCCTTGATTTGTTCAAGGGAGTTATTTTTATTTACTAATTTTAAGTTTTTCCACTAACTCTTTCTGTGGAGTTACATAAACAGTATTATACGTGTTATAAATAACTTTGCCTGGTTTTGCACCCACGGGCTTTTTGACATTTTTAATAAGAGTATAATCGACTGCAATTGAGGAAGATTCTTTAGCTTTACTGTGATAAGCCGCAATACAAGCAGCTTCAAAAATTGCAGTTTTAGTTATCTCTTTTTTATCTGCAATAATTACAGTATGAGAGCCCGCGTGTTTTTGCACATGTAACCACATATCATAGTTCTTTGCAGTTTTCAATGTGAGAGTATCATTCTGCACATTGTTTCTGCCCACAAGAATTGTAAAACTATCACTTGATTTGAATTCAATTGGCGGTAACGGTTTTTCTTTTTTCTGTTTGTTGCCTTTTTTAATTTTTACATAACCGCCTTTTTCAAGTTCTTCGCGAATTTCGGTAATTTCACGGTCAGAAACCGCACGGGCTAAATTATCAAGTACTGTGTCTAGATAGATTAGCTCCTGCTCGCCATCTTCAATAAGATTATGCAAAAGTTTTTCTGCATTCGCAGCTTTTTTGTATTCTTTGAAATACTTTTGAGCATTCTGTTGAGCACTTAATGCGGGATTTACAGGAATATCAACAGAATTGCAATTATCATAATAATTTTCAACAGTATAAACTGAAGATTTTTCAGTTAATCTATATTGATTTGCAGTTATAAGCTCTGCATAAATTCTGAGTTGTTCGCGATTTTCACTTTTTTCAAGTTCAAGTCGTCGATTATTGATTTTTCTTGATGTACGCTCAACGGCACTATTAAGAATTTTGAACAAATCTGAAGCTTTTCTTTTTGTACGATTAATTCTGTCTTTTTCAAAATAAAAATCGTCAAGAAGTTCAGAAATTGAGTCGTATTCTTTTTTAATTAATGCATTACCATATTGTCTTATATTCGCAAAAGAAAAATCGAATGGCGTGCCGTCAACAGAACAAAGCATATAAAACTTATTTTCTGAAATTTCATTTTTTACAGTTTCTATTTCTGCTAGCAAGCGTTCCTTTTCGATATCAAGAAGCATGCCTGTTTGCTTATCACCAAAAACTGTTCTATAAGCAATTTCGCGGCTCACAATAGGAGAAATACCTTCAACTGTATCAAGAACAGACTTTGAAAGCATTTTTTCAGGTCTTTTGAGTGTCTCTTCTAATAATTTTTCAGCACCATCTGTTAAAATATCACATTTTTCCGGAATTGGTGGCAATTCATATTTAAGTCCAGGTAAAATCTCACGAACTGAAGATTTTTCTTCATCAACTCGTTTAATAGCATCAATGATTTTGTAATCTACATCACAGATAATTATGTTACTACGTTGCCCCATAATTTCACAGATTACATAATATTTGGTTTTATCGCCAATATCAGTTGTTCCGTCAAACTCAAAGATAAGTATTCTATCATTGCGGACTTGCTTAATATCTGTTAAAACTGCGCCAAGAAGACGTTTACGAAGCAACATACAAATCATTGGCGGCACTTTAGGATTTTCAAGATTATAACGAGTCATATGGACTCTAGGACTTTGACCATCACAAGAAAGGTAAAGACGATAACCACCATTTCGAGTACGCAAAATAAACACCAACTCATTTTTAGATGGTTGATGCACTTTGTCTATTTTTGAGCCGATTAAATATGTTCCAAGCTCTTTTTTCACTAACCCTAATGTAATTCCGTCTAATGCCATAAATCCTCTTAAATCGTAATTATTGGTGATTTTTGTACTGCCAATTCGCAAGTAACACCAAACTCTTTATAAATTTTATTCATAAGTGGTTTCATTGCAAGGTTTTCTGTTTCAAAATGCCCTGCCGCAACTAATAATATGTGCATTTCATTTGCATCTAAAAAGGCGTGATGAGAAGCGTCACCAGTAAGAAGTACATCACACTTCAACTCTTTTGCAAGAGGTAAATAATCACTGCCTGAACCACTACAAACTGCAACTGTTTTAATATCTTTATCAATACAATTGTATCTTACAACACAATTAAGCGCGCCTTTAATATGATTTATAAAATTTGTTGTAGACATTTCTTTTTCAAAACTGCCAATATTAAGGCAAGTATTTTCAACTTTAGTAAAACTATCAAATCCAACTGATTTGCAAAGAATATCATTCACACCATCAATCGCTTTATCGTAATTTGTGTGAGCACAGATTATACTTATGTTATTTTTGATAAGCATATATATCAGACTGTCACTTAACACATCTGACACTGGCTTGAAAATAACAGGATGATGAGTAATAATTAATTCTGCACCAAATTCAATGGCTTGATTTATAACATCAGTTGTTACATCAAGAGCAAAAAGGATTTTTGTAATCTCTGCATTTTTGTTACCTACAAGAAGACCTGAATTGTCCCATTCTTCTTGAGTATTAAAAGGTGCAATTGAATCTATAAAATCATATATATCTTTTACAGTTGCCATTTACTCAACTCCCCTACTAATTTTTCTAAATCTGTACATTCCTTGTTTGCATTTTTCAATGCAACAAGTTTTTTATAGTATTTATTATAAATTTTTGAAAGGTATTTTTTAGATAATTCATCCTGATTTAGTGGCAATCTGCCTACAATCAAATCAAGATGAGTAAAAGCCGTTGCATCGCCATAATAACAAGCACTGATAATTATGTAAAGTTTGTCATCATCTTCTGCAACAACTTCGTTATCTATAACAAATCCGTTATCAAAAAGTGTTTTTCGCAACTCTTCAACATGGGTCATTGGTTGCAAAATCAAGTGAACATCACTGTTTTTTAGCCATTTTGTACGCTCAATAAAAGAAGATATAAGCAAGCCACCCATACCTGCAACTGCGATTTCCTGCACTTCGTTTTCCATAAAATTATCAAGGCCATCAGAAAGACGAAGTTCAATTTTATCGGTAAATCCATATGAAACAACAGTTTCTTTGGCGTTATCTAATGGTCCAACTCTCAAATCAGCTGCAATAGCTTTTTGGATTATTCCATTTTCAACAAGATAAACTGGAAGATAAGCATGGTCAGTACCGATATCTGCAAAAATTTTATCTTTTCTTACCAAATTAGCAATAGCCATAAGACGGCTGTCAAGTTTCATACAACTCACCTCTTTTGAACAAAATCCCCCTATTTCTAGGGGGAATGTTTTAATTATTTGTTTGCATTTTCTCTAAGAAAAGCATTAATTCCTTCAACAAATTCATCAGGGTCAACACCGTGAACCATGCATGCCTGTTCAACTGTTTCGCCACGTGCTGAAGGACAACCAAGACAATGCATACCAAGATTTAAGAAAAATGGTACTGTTTCTCTTGCATTATCAAGGATTTCGCCGATATTCATATCTTTTGTAACCTGAAACATCTTTTATTCTCCTTTAGCTACTGATACAGTAACTTTTTTGTCGCTTACTGTGAATTCACTTGAGTAATCTGCCTTGATTTCTGAGTTGATTACAATTGAATCAGCAAGAAGTTCGCCAGAAATAAATTCAAGTTTTTCAGTAAGAGCATTTACGATAAACTCATCATCAACATTAATTGAAGCATTAATTCTCTGTTCAACCTGATAGCCAGCATCTTTACGAGCAACCTGACACTGACGAATAATATCACGAACTACGCCTTCTTTAAGAAGTTCATCTGTGAGAACAATATCAAGTGCTACAACGCTACCTTGAGCAAACTCTGCAGAAACAACACCATCTTTAGTCTTTGACTGAACTGCAAAGATAGAAGCATCGAATTTTTCATCCCAACCAGGAACTTCAACCTCACCACCTGCAACAACTGCAGTTGTGAGAGCTTTCATTTCATCAGAAGAAAGTCCTTCAAGTGCCTGTTTCATCTTATTAACATTCTGTTTGAGAACTGCACCCGCAACCTTGAAGTTAACTGCAAGGAACTGGTCATTAAGAATACTAACATCATCAATATATTCAACTGATTTGATATTAAGTTCATCAAGAATATTCTTCTCAAATGTTTTGATTTTATTTGCTTTATCTGCATCACAGCATACAAAGAGTTTACTAAGTGGCTGACGAACTTTAATCTGTTGTTCGTTACGAAGACGCATTGCAGTAGCAATTACGTCACGAACAAGAGCAGTCTGTTCAATAATACCATCGTCTTCAACACCTTCGATAACTGTTGGCCAATCACTTAAATGAACTGACTCTGCAACTGTTGAGTCGCATTTCTTAATAAGATTCTGCCAGATATATTCTGTCATAAATGGTGTGATAGGAGCCATTGTCTGAACACAAACTTTAAGAGCGTTAAAGAGTGTCCAATAAGCAACCATCTTATCAGCTTGGTCTTCTGTCTTCCAGAAACGACGACGGTTTGCACGAATATACCAGTTAGAAATATCGTCAACAAACACTTCAAAATCTTTAACCATAGCAAATGACTTATAATCATCCATATAAGCAGTTGCTTTCTTGATAAAGTCGTTTGTTCTGACAACAAGCCATTTATCCATTGGTGTTAATGCACTGAAATCAACTTTATAATCTGCAAAGTTTGGCTTATCAAGTTGTGCATATGTTTCAAAGAATGTATAAATATTCCAGAAACCGAGCATCTTTCTTCTTGCCTCGTCACCAAGGTTATAACCGAAACGAACATCGTTTGTATTTGGAGCACTTGCATAGAGGTAACGAACAGTATCAGCACCAATTTTCTCAGCAGCTTCGTCAAACTTAATCATAAAGCCAGTTTTTGAGAATTTAGAACCATCTTCTGCAACAACCATACCGTTAGTAACAACTTTTTCGTATGGTGCTTTACCTACAAGAACTGTACTCATAAAGAGCATTGAATAGAACCAAAGACGAACCTGTTCGTGCATTTCAGTAACCCATTCTGCTGGGAAGTTCTTTTCCCATGCTTCACGGTCTGTAAAGTAACCAAGTGTTGAGAATGGAACAATACCAGCGTCAAGCCAAACGTCACCGATGTCAGAAACACGAGATACTTCTTTACCACAATGTGGACACTTAATTTTAACTTCATCAACCCAAGGTCTGTGAAGTTCAGGAAGAGCATCAACCTGAGCAGGGTCAACTGCATTTTCACGAAGTTCTGCCTTTGAACCAACAACAGTGATATGACCACAATCACATGGATAGAAAGGAAGTGGCATTCCATAATAACGCTTACGAGAAATATTCCAGTCACCCATATTTGTAAGCCAGTCATTCATACGTTTACCGTTTGAAGCAGGTTCCCATTTAACAGAATTTGCACATTCAATGAGTTTTGGTTTAATTTCGCCTGTCTTGATATACCATGCAGGAACAAGGCGGAAAACGATTTCACTCTTACATCTCCAGCATACTGGATAGCTATGTTCGTGTGGTTCAACTTTATAAAGTTTGTTCTGCTCGTCGAGTTTTTCGAAAACTTCGTCTGCGATTGTGTGGCTGTCTTTACCTGTCATGAAGCCGAAGCCATCAAGGTAAATACCCATATCGTCGATAGGCATAACCTTTGTAAGACCAAGGCGTTCGCCAAGTTCGAAGTCTTCGATACCGCAACCTGGAGCAATATGAACTACGCCTGTACCTTCGTCAGCCGCTACATCTTCCCAAGCTACGATTTTGTGCTCAAAGCCCTGCTGTGCAGGAATATCTGCAAAGCAAGTTTCATAATGATACCCTACAAGTTCTTCACCTTTAAGAGCACGGATTACTTCAAGTTTATCATCACCAAGATACTTAATAGCATTCTTAGCAAGAATAAGTGTCTGGTCATCACTCTTGATTTTTACTTCAACATAGTCGATTTCAGGATTAACTGCAAGAGCAACGTTTGAAGAAAGAGTCCAAGGAGTAGTTGTCCAAACAAGGATTTTTGAATCGAGTTCTTCAATAGGAAGTTTGAAGAAAACAGAGTTGTGAGTCATCATCTTATATGAACCAGTCATTTCATGCTCTGAAAGTGATGTGCCACAACGAGGACACCAAGGCATTGGCTTGTATTCACGCTGAATCCAACCGTGATTATCACATTCCTTTAAGAAATGCCAGATACCCTGAATGTTAAGGTCTGTATTTGTGTAGTATGAATTTTCCCAGTCCATCCACTGACCAAGACGTTTTGACTGTTCAGTAATAATACCTGAATAATGCTTTACACGGTCAACACACTGACGTGTAAACTTGTCCATACCATAATTTTCAATGTCTTTTTTTGTTTTGAAACCAAGTTGTTTTTCAACTTCAACTTCAACCCAGAGACCTTGTGAGTCAAAACCGTTCTGACGACGGCAATCATAACCACGCATTGACTTATAACGAATAAAAGTATCTTTTGTACTTCTTCCCCAAGCGTGATGAATACCCATAGGGTTGTTAGCAGTAATAGGACCGTCAAGGAAACGGAACATTTTCTTACCCTTATTTTTCTCAACAAGTTTGTCATAATACTTCTCTTTTTCCCAAAGCTCCATAACCTGATGCTCAAGGTCAACAAAGAGATTTTTCTCGTCTGCCACTATATTGTCCACCTTTCAAGTGATATATGTACATATTTTAACGAATAATATTATACACTAATATAGTCAAATTTCAAGTGATTTATAGAAAAATCTCTTTATTATTTCATTTTTGATTAAGGTATTTTTCTTTTGTTGCAAGTCCACCTCTAATATGTCTTTCTGCTTTATTGATTTCAAGGACTTTTTTTACTTGAGAATATAATTGTGGGTCATATCTTTTAAGACGTTTCGCAACATCCATATGTACTGTACTTTTGCTTATTCCAAATGCCTTTGCGGCGGCACGGACTGTTGTTTTATTTTCTACTATATACTCGCCTAACATTGCGGCTCTTTCTTCGACAAGAATACTCAAAACAAAACCCTCCTTTGTTCATAAATTAATATGATATGAAGGGTTGAATTATTCGATAAATGTGATATATTAATTATGGTGATTGTATGATTAAAATTATGTTTGTTTGTCATGGAAATATCTGCCGTTCTACTATGGCGGAATTCGTAATGAAAGATATTGTTAAAAAGAATGGTCTTGAAAATAAGTTCCTTATTTGTTCAAGTTCTACAAGTACTGAAGAAATCGGCAATGATACTCATTGGGGTACAAAGAAAATGCTTGATGAAATGGGTATTGCTTACACAAAACGTCAGGCGGTACAACTTACAAAATCTGACTATGAAAAATATGATTTCATAATTGGAATGGACAGTGCAAATATGAGAAACATTAACAGAATTATTGGCTACAACAAAGATAATAAAATTCACAAATTATTAAGTTTTGCTCACATTGACCGCGATGTTGCTGACCCTTGGTATACAAGAGATTTCAAAACTACATACGACGATGTTTTACTTGGTTGTACAAGATTGTTTGAATATATCAAAAGGAATGGTGATATAAATGTTTGAGAATAAAATACACATAGCATATGGATTTCACGTTAATTGCTATCACTCTTATCGCGGAGATACAAACGATAATTTAGGATTTGGCTCTGACATAAGAATTATTCGTAAAATTCTTGATACTCTTACAGAATTCAACGAGCAAGGTATTCCAGTTAAAGGCACTTGGGACACAGAAAATTTTTTCTCTTTACAGAAAATTTTGCCCGAATATGCTCCTGATATCATTGAGAAAATGAAAGAAAGAGTAGAGAAATATGGCGACGAAAATATCATTATGGGTTACAACAATGGTGCACTTTCTGCTATGACAGAAGACGAATTCTGCGAAAGCATTAATCTTGCTATAACTAACCCTGATGGTAGCGGACTTAAAGATATTTTCGGCACTTGCGAAAAAATTGTTCGTCCACAAGAAGTTATGTTTACTCCATCACAAGTAAGTTTATACAACAAGCTTGGTGTTAAAGCACTTTGTCTTTATTACAGTTGTGTACCTTTTGATGCATTTAGAACAATTATTCCTAAACTTAATGACGAAGAAGCATTCAACCCACTCACCTACACCTATAACGGCGAAAGCATGACAATTATTCCTACTTATTCAAACTCTGACGTATGTGACGCAGGTTGTCTTCGCGCTTGGGTAAAAGATTTAAGAAGTAAACAAGAGTCGGGCGAAATAAATAACGACCTTTTCTTGTTTATTAATATGGATGCTGATGCAATTTTCTGGGAAACTATTGACCTTGGTAAATTTACTGGTAAAGTTGCAAATACAGATGGTATTCACGGTCTTGTAAGCGAAGTTGCAGATTTACCTTATGTTGTTTTTGACACTCCAGGCGGCTATATAAAAACACATAAGCCAATCGGGAAAATCGAGTTCACGCACGATACTGCAGATGGTAATTTTACAGGATATGCATCATGGTCAGAAAAGCCGTTTAACAGACAAATCTGGACACGAATTGAGCGTGCAAGAGCAATGTCAAAGGTTACAAGCGACAGAGATATGCACTCTCCCTCATTCAAAAACAGAGTGCTTTTACTTTCAACTACTCACTTTGGTCTTGCAACCCCTGTTCTTAATATTCAGCGAGAAAAAACTGCACTTGACCTTAGTGACAAGGTAATTGAAGACGAAGTTTCAGC
Organism: Clostridia bacterium; assembly: GCA_017631955.1. Lineage (GTDB taxonomy): Bacteria > Bacillota > Clostridia > Oscillospirales > Acutalibacteraceae > Fimenecus. The sequence goes on along the minus strand of JAGBSJ010000036.1, from coordinate 13,839 downwards.
AATGCCGAAAACTAAAATAATTACAATTCATAATATTAACAACTCGCTTTTGCAATGTGTACAAGTTGAAATCAATGAAAAGATTGATGATATATCATCATTGGTTGTAAAAGCTAAACATCTTGAAGATTTTACCGCAATTGCTACTGATAACGAGTGCAAATCTGCATATTTAATGTTGAAATTCAAAGTAATCAAAGAAAAATACGAAATAGAGATTTCATTTGATGGTAAAAAAGAAAAGGCATCACTTAAAAACTTGCTTGAAACCAACAGAATGCAGATTATGTTTACACCAAAAGGTCAAGTTGCATTTGCACAGATTGACGGTAGAAAAATCGGCGATTACGATTTCTTGCAATCATATATCACTTACGGCAAAGACAAGTTTGAATTCAAAAACACAAGTATGTCTCCCCTTTCAGTTGGCGGTAGCGGATTCGGCGTAAGTGTTAAAGGCGAAATTCATTTACCTAAAGAGATTGAGTCGGGTAATTTTACATTTGATTTCTTTACAGCCCCATTTTCAGATGCGGTTTTTGTTCGCACAACTGTGAAATACCCATATACTGCAGAAAACACATCAATCTCAACTGAAAACTCTGCTCTCGGTAGATATAGCGACATGAAATGGAAAGAAACTGTGCCATTCCAGATTACCCCTAAATTTGACGGAGATATTTCAGTTATCAAGAGGAACTTTATGGATGATATTTCATCATTCAGGACACAGAGTTTCCCTGAATGTGATGCTAAAAACGACCATATTGATTCATTCAATCATCAGTTAACCGGTGGATTTGTTGGCCTTTATGACGAAGATGGTGGTATTATAGTTGCAAATGCTCGTCAAGTTCTTTCTTCAATGGCACACTGCCCGATGAGGTTAGAAAAAGACAAGACTGTAAGAATGAATCCTTATGGCACCTATTACGGTAAACAAAGACACCACTTTGGTCGTGCAAATGACGAAATTCTTGACACATATACACTTGTAGCAGCACAAGGCAAAAGTATTGCACCATCATATAACGGTAGCAAAGAAACTGCAATTTTCGGTCTTTACCCAATGTCAAAAGACGGATTATCAGAAGATGAGAAGAATGAAATCAGTGCATTTGCAGATGGTTCAGTGATTACAGCAAATGATAATAGTATGACTTCGCCATTCAGTAATGATAATGTTATTCTTCACGAAAGTAATGCAGACGGCATTGATGAAAAAGACCTGAAAAATCCTGTTTTAACAGGTCTTTCAGGTAATCTTGGAAAATACATTACAAACGGTGCAAAAGCCATTGCACACATAATTAAAACTCAATACAAAGCTAAATAAATAAATAAAAAGCAGGCAAACGCCTGCTTTTTATTTATTATACATAACCTAATTTTTTAAGAATTTCTGGGTCGCAAGTATCGGCAACTGGTCCGATTTCTGCCCACAGTTTATCTGCTTTTTCTTTCCATTCTGCAAAATCTTCATACTGTTCAGGATAAGCGTCATAAAGTTTGCCAACCTTATCGCTATTACTAAGACCTTTAAGAAGTTTTGCAATGGTTGATGGTTTGATTTTTCCCTTTGCAATACCGCCAACAACACCTTTTACGATGTCTACAATATCTTTATTTGAAAGGTTAAGACCTGTGTCCATTCCACCAAGAATTTTTTCACTGAAGATAATATCGTTCTTGAAAAGATATTCTGCTTCGTCGTAATTCATTCCTATAACACCCATAAGTACAGGACGAGTTGAATCGAAATCTTTACCTTGTGCGGTCATATAACGCTTGTTAATACTCCACATTCTCTCTTTTGTAAGATATTTATCTGATTTTAAAAGATTAGAAATAACTTCAACTGCAATCTGCCCTGCAACAAGTGAAGATGTACAACCCTCTCCACATGTTGGCTTTGTATGACATGCTGCATCGCCAAGTGCTATAAATCCGTCATCAACAAGTGAATAAACAGAATTATGATATGGTGTCATACCCTTTTCAATGCGTTCAACTCTGTACTCAGGGAAATTAACATTTTTCGTAAAATCTTCTTTAAAGATTTCTTCGGCATAATCATAGCCATAAAATGCGCCAATACCAAGAATTGCACCATTAGGGTTATCAGATGGTGCAGACCATGATTTATACTGCATAAAGAAGCCATCTAAATCACGAGGGTTAAAGTCATTTTTAAGATACTCTGCATAATAAAGCACAACATACAAAATATCTTTATTTGTAAGTTTGAAATTACCCACAACTGAAGTATCAGGAAGTTTTGTACGAGCAACCGCAGGAATACCTGAGCAATCGGCAACGATTCGTGAATATGCCTCATATTCACCATCTACAGTATTATATTTTGCACCTACTATTTTACCGTTTTCATAAATAAAATCTGTAAATGATGCTCCGTAAACAATTTCTGCTCCGGCTTTTTTAGCACGGTCCGCCATAGCCATAATATAGTCGTGTTTATGTAAGCCGATTACAGGTGCTTCTGCACACGCCTTTGGGTAATTACCATAAGGAGAAACCATTGTTGAATGTGCAAAGCAGAATTCGCGTAATGGGTCGCCTTCATCAGGAATTAAAAGGTCAAATTGCTCCATATCTGCCTTACCCATGTGGAAAACATCATATTCCCTTGAAACATCATCAGGTAAATTCTTTTCAATTACAAGAACATTAAAGCCCTGTTCAGCCATTTTATAGGCAAACCAACAACCAGTTGTTGATGCACCTACCACCAATACATCATATTTTTTCATAATAATCCCCCATTATTATTTATAATTCAATAATCCCTTTATTTGTTGGTTTGCAAAGATAAACACTATTGTATTTCTTTGTAAGTTTATTGTAGCAATCTTCTGCTTTTTCTTTATTACTAAACAAGCCAAAAACAGTTGGACCGCTACCACTCATACAACAAGCATCAGCACCGCATTTTCTCATAACGCCTTTGATATGAGGTCTTTTTGGCACTTCAACTGCTTGTTCAAACACATTACCACAGTATGCACATATTTTTTCGTAATCTGCATTTGCAACTGCTTCAATCATAGATACACGGTCTAGGTGACGAACACGGGACAGTGCATCAAACTGAGCATACGCTTCAGGAGTAGAAACATCTTGGTCGGGTTTACAAAGCACAATATAGCACTCGGGCAAATCTTTTACAGGTGCGATTATATCACCTGTATTAAGTGTAATTGCGGTACCACCTGTTAAACTGAATGGAATATCTGCACCCACTTTTGAACCGATTTCACAAAGTTCTTTCTGTGTAAAATTTGTATCATAAATCTTGTTAAGACAATAAAGTACACCTGCACCGTCGGCGCTACCGCCTGCAGTACCGGCCGCCATTGGAATATTCTTTTCGATTTCGATAGTAATTCCTTGTTCTTCTATATTGCAAGCGTTAAAAAATGCTTTAGCACATTTATATGCAATGTTTTTTTCATTACAAGGCACACCGTCTGTATCGCATTTAATTACAATTTTATTCTCGTTATTTTTCTCAACTGTAATGGTATCATACAAATCAACAGATTGCATTATCATAAAAAGTGAATGATAACCATTCGGGAGTTTTTTTAGAATATCAAGCATTAAATTTATTTTTGCAGCAACTTTAACTTTCATTTCTATTCCGACCTTTCAATTCTCATTTGCATTGGAGTATGTCTTTGGAAAAATGTTATACTGTCAAATCCTGCTTCTAATGCACAACTGTATGCCATATCAATATCACAAGCAAGATGCTCGGCATAGTGAGCGTCAGAGCCGACTGAAACATATTTACCGCCGAGTTCCTTAAATCGTTTAACAACATCAATCTCAGGAGATAATTTATTGAGCGGTTGGCGAAGTGCCGCAGTATTAATTTCAAGGGCTTTATCACTTTTAGCTGTCATTAATAGAATTTCATCAACTTGCTTTTTGTAATTATTCAAATCAATATCAAGACCTGATTGTGAATAAAAATATCTTAACGGATAAGTAAGATGTGCCAACACATCAAATCTACCCCATTTAAGCATTTCTATAATTTCATCAAAATATTGTTTAAGAAGTTTATCGGCTTCATCCATTTTAAGATTTTTCATAAAATAAAAATCTTCTCCACCACGAAGATTATGAACTGAACCTAATACATGGTCGTATTCGTATTTATCTACAATCTTATTTGCAATTTCAATATCGTAAGCAGGTTGACCTAATTCAACACCATTAAGAATTAAAAGTTTACCACGAAATGCCGAGCGCACCTTTGCAATTTCAAAAAATGCCTGAAGCATCCTTTTTTCATAATTAGCATCGCCACGATACTGGTCAACTTCACAGTGGTCGGTAAATGCAATTGCTCTTAAATCAATCATTTCTGCCTTTTCACAGAAGAATGTTGCAGAGTGATTACCGTCAAACGAATTATCAGTATGAACATGCAAATCAACAATATTTTTGTACATAAGAATACACCTCTTATAGTTTATGTGTTTATTTTACTATAAATCTACCATATTTTTCAACAAATTTTGAAAAATATTGATATTCACAAGAAAGATTTTTTATGTTAAAATATTATCAGTAATTTTTGGAGGTAATTAAAATGAGAGGTATTATTACTGTAGTAGGTAAAGATATGGTTGGTATTCTTGCCAAAGTTTCAGGTGTATGTGCTGAAAATGGCGTTAATGTTATTGAAGTTTCACAGTCAATTTTGCAAGAAATGTTTTGCATGATTATGCTTGTTGATTTTGAAAAAGCAACTGTTCCTTTTACAGAATTTTCAGACAAAGTTACTGCAATTGGCAACGAAATGTCACTTTCAATTCATGTAATGCATGAAGATATTTTTAATTCAATGCACAGAATATAAGTAGGTAGTAATATGATTAATACACACGATATACTTGAAACAATCAATATGATTCAAGATGAAAATCTTGACATTAGAACAATAACAATGGGAATTTCTCTTCTTGATTGTTGCACAGGAGATGCAAAATCAACTTGCGACAAGATTTATGAGAAAATGACAAGAAAAGCAGAACACCTTGTTAAAACCGGCGAAGACATTGAAAAGGAATATGGTATTCCAATTATTAACAAACGAATTTCAGTTACACCGATTTCAATGGTTTTAGCATCTGGCAAAGGTGACCCTGTATTATATGCAAAAACACTTGAAAGAGTGGCACAAACAGTTGGGGTTAACTTTATTGGTGGTTACTCTGCTCTTGTTCAAAAAGGATTTGCCGCAGGCGACGAAGCACTTATTCGTAGTATTCCTGAGGCGCTTGATGTTACCGAACACATTTGCTCATCTGTTAATATCGGCTCAACAAAAGCAGGTATCAATATGGATGCAGTTAAAATGATGGGACAAATCATTAAAGAATCTGCAGAAGTTACTGCTAATAAAGGTTGCATTGGCCCTGCAAAACTCGTTGTATTCTGTAACACTCCTGAAGATAATCCATTTATGGCAGGTGCATTTCACGGTGTTGGCGAGCCGGACTGTGTAATTAATGTTGGTGTATCTGGCCCCGGTGTTGTACGCTCAGCAATTTCAAAAATTCCCGATGCAAACATTACAGAAGTTGCAGATATGGTTAAGCGTACTGCATTCAAGATTACAAGAATGGGTCAACTTGTTGCTTGCGAGGCGTCAAAACGACTTGGAGTACCATTTGGTATTGTTGACTTATCCCTTGCTCCAACTCCTGCTATTGGCGATTCTGTTGCTTATATTCTTGAGGAAATGGGACTTGAACAATGTGGAGCACACGGCACTACTGCTTGTCTTGCTCTTCTTAATGATGCTGTTAAAAAAGGTGGCGTAATGGCATCTTCACACGTTGGTGGACTTTCAGGTGCCTTTATTCCTGTTTCAGAAGATGCGGGTATGATTGCGGCGGCAACAAGCGGAGCTCTCACAATAGAAAAACTTGAAGCAATGACTTGCGTTTGCTCTGTTGGTCTTGATATGATTATTGTTCCAGGCGACACAACTGCAGAAGTACTTTCTGGTATTATTGCTGACGAAGCGGCAATTGGTATGGTCAACTCTAAAACAACTGCAGTACGACTTATTCCTGCAATTGGTAAAGATATTGGGGACACACTTAACTTCGGAGGACTTTTAGGTTATGGTCCTGTTATGAAATTAAACACCGCATCTCCTGCAAAATTCATTAATCGTGGAGGTCGAATCCCTGCACCATTGCAGAGTTTGAAAAACTAAACAATATAAATTTAGGGTGGAATCCTTGGGATTCCACCCTTTTCTTTTGTCAGGATGCCTTGAGTTGTTGGTATTTCTCCATTTCCCGACTAACAGAGGTTTCGTACATTCTTTCAGCAAAAATTGCGTAACCTTGAGTTGTATCATTTACAAAAACGTGGGTTATTGCTCCTACAAGTTTACCATTCTGAATTATTGGACTACCACTCATACCCTGCACTATTCCGCCTGTTTTACTTAGCAATTCTTTATCTGTTATCTGTATTATCATATCTTTATTAACCGTTGCGGAATTGGAATAAATCTTAATAATTTTTACATCATAATATTTTGGTCCCGAATTATCGATTGTACATATTATCTGAGCTTTACTTTCTTTTACTTCATATCTTACTGCTACGGGTAGCAATTCAATCTTATTACAACTTGTTAATCCGTAAACACCTGACTCGCAATTAATGCACAAATCCCCCATTTTTTTACCTGTTAATATTCCGCAAAGTTCCCCCACAGAACCATTTGAACTTTTATATAGTCCTTTTATTTTAACTTCTGCCATTTCTCCACTTTTCATCGGCATTATAGCTTTTGTGTCAATATCATAAATCGGGTGTCCAAGTCCCGCAAATGAACTGTTTTCAGGGTTATAAAAGGTTACTGTACCGAGTCCCGCAGTACTATCTCGTACCCACAATCCCGCTTTATACTTTCCACTGAAGACATCTTTATATGTCTTGAATTTTATATTTATATTTTTACCATTACGAACAATACTGAAATTCATTTCTTTGCCCTGACTTTTTTCAATTAAACCTGACAACTGTTTTATTGAAGTAATTTCTACACCATCAATTTTCTTAATAATATCACCAATTAAAAGTCCTGCTATTTCTGATGGATTTATGCTGCCACTTTCTGTATCAACAGTATCAGTATCAACTACAATTATTCCATCTGTATAAAGTTTAATTCCAAAAATTTCTCCGCCCGGGACTACATATTTTCGTTTTGTGTTGGTAATTTGAATATTTTTTACGGGAATAATATTAAAAAGTTCGATTTCAGCTTCCTGTTTTATCGATTCCTTATTATTTTTTGATACATCAAGTTCATTATGAATACTCAAATTAAAAAACGAAAAGCCAAAAAGTTCAGGTGCATTATAATTTGAATCTTCAACTGTTGTTAGTTTTTCCGGAACATTAATTTCAACAAAATAAATTAACGAAAAAATACACACGCATACAATTGCACACAATATTGATAGAACTCTAAATAGATTACGCAATTTTCTCACCTCCGTACGACTTTTGTCGCACTAATAATCTGCCACAAATCAGATTTAATATTTGAGGTAAAAAATAAACCTTGCGGAGAAATTTTCATTTCTTCACAAGGTTTTAATTTTAGAAAAATTTACAAATTTTTTCAACAGTTTTTTCTACAGAATCCCCATCGGTTTTTATAATGATGTCAGCATATTTATTATATAATGCTACACGCTCATTATAAATATCTTCAATGGATTTATTCTTTTTTGCAGCAATACCGCGAGTGTTTATATTATTAAGACGCTTTTTGATTTCATCAAGTGGAACATCAAAATAAATTATCTTACCGTTCTTTTTAAGATGTTCTATTGCATCTTCTCTATAAACTGCGCTACCACCTGTTGCGATTACTGAATTCTCACATTCAAGTGACTGAATTGCTTTCGATTCGCAATCAAGAAAATACTCAATACCATCGGTATCAATTATATTCTGTAACAATCTGTTTTCACGTTGTTGAATAATCAAGTCGGTATCAACAAATCCGATACCCATAGTTTTTGCAAGAATTACGCCAACGGTACTTTTTCCGCAACCGGGCATACCAATAAGTACGATATTCGACATATTTTATATAGAAATTTCGTGAGCAATTTTGTACTCTTCAACATTAAGAGATTTCTTCATGTTGAGTGCTTCGAAAATATCATAATCAACAATATCATCTTTATTCATTGCAAGAACACGGTTACCAATGCCTGCTTTAAGAAGTTCAACTGCCTTATAGCCCATAAGAGATGCAGTAACTCTATCACGCACTGTTGGATGACCACCGCGCTGAACATGGCCTAAAACAGTAGCTCTTGTTTCAACACCTGTTTCTGCTTCAATACGTTTTGCCATTTCTTCAACGCCACCGATACCTTCAGCAACAAGAATAATAAAGTGTCTCTTACCTGTTTTCTGAGTTCTCTTCATTCTGTCGATAACGTCACGCTGGAAATCATAAGGCACTTCAGGAATAAGAATTGATGTTGCACCACAAGCAATACCTGCATTAAGTGCAATATAACCTGCACGTCTACCCATAACTTCAACAACTGAACAACGGTCATGTGATTCAGAAGTATCACGAAGACGGTCAACCATCTGGAGAACAGTATTCATTGCTGTGTCATAACCGATTGTGTAGTCACTACAAGCAATATCGTTGTCAATTGTGCCTGGAATACCAACACAGTTAACACCGCGAAGTGACAAATCACGAGCGCCACGGAATGAACCGTCACCACCGATTACAACAATACCTTCCATATTAACATCTTTTGCAACTTTAAGTGCTTTCTGAAGTCCTTCTTCAGTTTTGAACTCTGGGCTTCTTGCAGAATAAAGAACTGTACCACCACGGTTAATAATATTTGAAACTGAACGAAGATTCATTTCAAACATATCGCCTTGCATAAGACCGTTATAACCACGTCTAATACCCATTACTCTGAAGCCGTTTTCACAACCTGCACGTACAACTGCACGAACAGCAGCATTCATACCAGGAGCGTCGCCGCCACTTGTTAAAACACCTATTGTCTTCATTTTTATCACCCTTTTATATTTTTGCTAAATATTACCACATTGAATATTAATGATAACATAATAAATTGTAAAAAGCAAGCAAATAATCACTTTTGTAAAATTACATTCTGTGCCCCTACAATTCCGCTTAATTCTTCAATAAGATTGTCGGTTACAGTTATTTTATTGCATGGTAAATACTGCTTTGTAGAAGCAAAATAGAAATACAATGGTACTTCCCCTGCTGTACCAATTTTACTTATAGTTTCAAGGCACTTTTTATATATAGTAGAATTTTGATTTTCAACTCTTATAAACAAACCATTTCTCTTTGTACGGTTATCTTTTGCAATGTCTGCGGTTTCAAGAAAATCAAGAATAATCTTTGGATTCTCTTCTTCGCGCATTGATAGACGTCCGCCAACAAGCACAACTACACCGTTATTTATTTTGTTCATAAACTTTGACAGAAGTTTTGGGAATACAATCACTTCAATTGTGCCGCTTACATCTTCAATATTTATAAACGCCATACTGTCACCTTTTTTAGTCTGTTTACGAGTAACCGAACTTATTATACCCATTATTTTAACAGATGCAGTATCAATATACGGTGAATTGAAATCATTTTCCGCATTTATAATATTGCCAATTTTATCGCATTTAAGTTCATTTGCTAGGTCTGAATATTGTTCCATAGGATGTGATGAAATGTAAAGTCCTGTTGTTTCTTTTTCCATCAAAAGAAGTTCTTTCGTTCTTAATTCTTCTGTGGATTTCATTACATATTCAGAGCCAGTTTCACCATTCATCATATCGAAAAATCCGATTTGCCCCTGAACATTACGTCTGCGGTTATCGTCAAGTTCATCAATAATAAATGGCAAATTAATAAGCATTTCGTTTCTGTTATTGCCTAATCCATCTAAAGCACCACTTTTAATAAGACATTCAACAGAACGACGATTAAAACCTTTACCGTGAACACGCTTACAGAAAGAATAGAATGATGTAAAATTACCATTTTTTTCTCGTTCTGTAATTATTGTATCAATAAAGTCATGGCCGAGATTTTTTATCGCCAAAAGTCCAAACATTATTGATTTCTTGTCATCATTTGAAACTGTGAAATGCTTGAAACTGAAATTTACATTTGGCGGAAGAATTTTAATTCCGTTTCGTTTACAATCATCAATATACCCTGCTACTTTATCAGAGTTATCAAGCACACTTGTAAGAAGTGCTGCCATAAACTCACTTGGGTAATAATATTTAAGATATGCCGTTCTGTATGCTACAACCGCATAAGCCGCAGCGTGAGATTTATTGAATGCATAGGAAGCGAATGATGACATATCATCAAAAATTTCATTTGCAATTTCATTTGAAATTCCGTTTTTTGCACAACCATCACAAAAAAATGCACGTTCATCTTCAAGAACTTTATGTTTTTTCTTCGACATAGCACGACGAACAATATCAGCACGCCCGAGTGAATAGCCCGCAAGTGAACGGAAAATCTGCATTACTTGTTCCTGATAAACCATACATCCGTAAGTAACATCAAGAATTTGGCGTAACATTGGTGTTTTGTAAGTGATGTTTTGCGGATTGTGTCTGTTTTTTATATATGAATCAATAGAATCCATAGGACCAGGTCTGTAAAGAGAAATAACCGCGATAATATCTTCAATATTTGTAGGTTTAAGTCGCATAAATACGCTTCTCATACCATTTGATTCGCATTGGAATACACCATCAGTTTTGCCACTTGTAAACAATGAATACACATTCTGGTCATTAAAATCTATTTTTTCAATGTCAAAATTAGGATTTTTACGTTGTACCATTTTTACACAGTCATTTATAACAGTTAATGTACGAAGACCAAGAAAGTCCATTTTAAGGAGTCCTAATTCTTCGATAGTAGTCATTGTAAACTGTGTTACAACTGATTCGTCATTAGTTGCAAGGGGTACATAATCGCTTACGGGCTTATCAGTAATAACAATACCCGCCGCATGAGTTGACGCGTGACGTGGCATACCTTCAACACTCATTGAAGTATCAATAAGTTCTTTTACTTTTTCGTCACTATCATATAAAAGTTTTAGGTCTTCACTTTCTTTAAGTGCCTTTTCAATTGTAATGCCTAAGGCCCTAGGGATTTTCTTTGCTACATTATCAACAGTAGCATATGGCATTCCCAACGCTCTGCCTACATCTCGAATTGCTGCACGAGCCGCCATTGTACCGAAAGTTACAATTTGCGCCACATGGTCTGCACCATACTTATTTACAACGTAGTCAATAACTTCCTGACGTCTTTCATAACAGAAGTCAACGTCAATATCGGGCATACTGACACGTTCCGGATTCAAGAAACGTTCAAAAATAAGATTATATTTAATCGGGTCAACATTTGTAATTCCTGTGCAATAAGCACAGATACTACCAGCACCTGAGCCACGACCAGGACCTACAGGAATACCATTATCTTTTGCATATTGAATAAAGTCAGAAACTATAAGAAAATAGTCAACATAACCCATACTTTCAATAACTGAAAGTTCATATTCTAGGCGGTCTATATATAACTTATCAGGATTTTCGCCGTATTTTTCTTTTAAACCCTTGTAGGATTTTTCACGAAGATAATCATAGTGAGTAATACCATCTGGCACTTGAAAATTAGGAAGTTTTGTGTTACCAAATTCAAAATCGAAATTACACATGTCTGCAATTTTTTGTGTATTTTGTATTGCGTCTTCAACATAACCGAATTTTTGTCGCATTTCCGCTTCAGTTTTAAGATAGAATTCGTCGGTTTCAAACTCAAGTGCAGATTCTTCGTCAACAGTATGGTTAGTAGCAATACAAATTAAAACTTTTTGCACTTTAGCATCTGCACGGTCAATATAATGCACGTCATTTGTTGCAACAAGTGGAATACCTGTTTCTTGTGAAAGACGAGTTAACCCCTCATTAACTTTCAACTGTTCAGCTAATGAATGGTCTTGCATTTCGAGATAGTAGTTATCTTTACCAAAAAGGTTAGAATACCAAATGGCTGTTTCTTTTGCCTTGATATACTCACCATTTAATATCAGTTTAGGGATTTCACCTGCAAGACAAGCAGAAAGACAGATAAGACCTTCGTGATATTTTTCTAACAACTCACGGTCAATTCTTGGTTTTGTATAAAAGCCATCAACCCACGCTGAAGACACAAGTTTTGTAAGATTTTTATACCCTGTTTCATTTTTACAAAGCAACACAAGATGATGGCGATTTGAATCAACACCGTGTACCTTATCAAATCTTGAACGAGCGGCAACATAAACTTCACAACCAATAATCGGTTTAATCCCAACTTTTTTCGCTTCTTTATAAAAGTCAACCGCACCAAATAAATTGCCGTGGTCAGTAATTGCTATTGCATTTTGTCCTCTCATCATTGCAGCAGAACAAAGCTTATTAAGACGAGAAACACCGTCTAATAAGCTATATTCAGTATGCACATGTAAGTGAACGAAAGACATAATAATACCTCAAGAATTATTCAGTAACTTTTTTGTAAAAATCGAAGCAATCGAATGTTGCAAAATAGTCTGCAGGAGTTTCTGCACGGCGGATTAAATCAAAACTTCCGTCTTCTTTAAGAAGAATTTCTGCAGATTTAAGTTTACCATTATAGTTATAACCCATAGCAAAACCATGAGCACCTGTATCGTGAATAAAGAGCAAGTCACCCATATCGATTTCTGGTAACATTCTGTCGATTGCAAATTTATCGTTATTTTCGCAAAGTGAACCTGTAACATCATATTTATGGTCGCAAGGTGCATTTTCTTTGCCCATAACTGTGATGTGGTGGTATGCACCATAAATTGCAGGTCTCATAAGGTTAACTGCACAAGCGTCAACACCAATATACTCTTTATGAGTATGTTTTTCGTTAATTGCACGAGTTACAAGTGCGCCATAAGGAGCTAACATAAATCTGCCAAGTTCTGTATAAATTGCAACATCATCCATACCTGCAGGAACAAGTACTTCGTTGTATACTTTTTCTACGCCCTTACCGATTTCAAAAATATCATTACCATCTTGGTCAGGACGATAAGGAATACCTATACCACCTGAAAGGTTAATAAATTTAATATGTGCACCTGTTTCTTCTTTAAGTTTTACTGCAACTTCAAAAAGAGTTTTTGCAAGTGTTGGGTAATATTCATTTGTTACTGTGTTACTTGCAAGGAATGCGTGAATACCAAATTCTTCAACACCCTTTGATTTCATAATTTTAAATGCTTCAAAGAGTTGTTCTGTTGTCATACCATATTTTGCATCGCCAGGGTTGTCCATAATATTATTTGCAATTGAAAAATACCCACCCGGATTATAACGGCAAGAAAGTTTCTTTGGAAGATAACCAAGAGTTTTTTCAAGAATATCAATATGAGTGATGTCGTCAAGATTGATAATTGCTCCTAAATCATCAGCATATTTGAATTCTGCTGGTGGAGTATCATTTGATGAGAACATAATATCGTCGCCTACTGCACCGATTGCCTTTGAAAGCATAAGTTCGGTAACAGATGAACAGTCACAACCACAACCATATTTTCTTAAAATGTTAATAAGGAATGGGTTTGGAGTTGCTTTAACTGCAAAATATTCTTTGAAGCCCTTATTCCAAGCAAATGCTTTTTTAAGGTTTTCAGCATTTTTACG
>JAGBSJ010000035.1 GCA_017631955.1 Clostridia bacterium | reverse complement strand
ATGTCATAAATGTTTTTCATTGCATTTTTAAGCATTTCATCAACTTTTTCAGCTGTCCAAGCAAGACGCTGACTGTTCTGGCTCATTTCAAGACCTGAAACGCAAACGCCACCAGCATTAACTGCCTTTGATGGAGCAACAATCACGCCATTTTCAAGGAAATATTCAACTGCCTCTGCAGTTGTTGGCATATTAGCAACTTCAATATAGTATTTAGTTCCGTTTGCAACGATTTTCTTTGCCTCTTCAAGAGTAACTTCGTTTTGAGTAGCGCAGGGGAGTGCCACATCAACCTTAACGCCCCAAGGTTTTTGACCAGGGAAGAACTCTGCACCAAATTTATCTGCATAATCTTTTGCTTTGTCACGGCCAGATGCACGCATTTCAAGAAGATAGTTGATTTTTTCTTCTGTTACAATACCGTCTTTGTCGTAAACATATCCGTCAGGACCTGAAAGAGTAAGTGGAACACCACCGAGCTCTGCAATCTTTTTAATTGCACCCCAAGCAACATTACCAAAACCTGAAACTGCGAATGTTTTACCTGCAATATCTTCATTTTCGTGCTTAAGAACTTCATTTGCATAGTAAATAGCGCCAAAACCTGTTGCTTCAGGACGAACAAGCGAACCACCATAAGAAATTCCCTTACCTGTAAGAACACCGTTTTCAAAAGCACCAACAATTCTCTTATATTGACCAAAAAGATAACCAATTTCTTTACCGCTAACACCAATGTCACCAGCAGGAACGTCAATGCTATCACCAATATGACGTTGAAGTTCTGTCATGAATGCCTGACAGAATCTCATAATCTCTCCATCACTCTTACCAACAGGATTAAAGTCAGAGCCACCTTTAGCACCACCCATAGGAAGACCTGTAAGTGAGTTCTTGAATGTCTGTTCAAATCCAAGGAAGTAAATGATACTTGCATTTACGCTTGGGTGGAAACGAAGACCACCTTTATATGGACCGATAGCAGAGTTAAACTGTACACGCCAACCACGGTTTACCTGAGTATTACCGTTGTCGTCAACCCAAGCAATTCTAAAACGAACTGTTCTGTCTGGTTCAGCCATACGGCCTAAAATATCGTATTTTTCGTATTCGGGATGAGCTTCAATTACTTTTTCAAGTGAACCATAAACTTCACGAACACACTGCATAAATTCTTTTTTGTCGCCGTCGCGTTCTTCGACTCTTTTAAGTATTTTTTCAATATAACTATTCATAAAAAAGACCCCCTAGTCTGTATGGTAAAAATAATATCAAAAAACAGCGTTTTTTTCAATTAACAATATTGAAAAATATAGATACTTTTTAACACTTTAATTTGTTGAATATGACAAAAGTCATTAAAGGACTTTCATTTTTGATTACAAATCCTGCAAAAAATACTGAAAATTGCAAGAAATCTTGTATAATGACTTCAAAATTTCAATTTTAGAAAATTCCTTTTTCACTATATATTCAAATTGACAAAATACACTCTGTTTGATAAAATATATAAGATAAAATTAGTTTATGGTGTGTTTATGCAAAAATTCATTTCTAACAGTGCAAATGATACAATTGAATTAGGGGAGCGCCTTGCTAAAACTCTTAAAGGTGGAACTGTAGTTGCATTTTTTGGTGGACTCGGTATGGGTAAAACTGCATTCACTCGCGGTATGGCGAATGCACTTTGCGTTAAAGAAGAAGTCAGTAGTCCTACTTTTGCTATTGTGAATGATTACGGTGGAAATCCACCTTTGTATCACTTTGATATGTATCGTGTTGAGAGTTGGGAAGACCTTTATGCAAGTGGTTTTTTCGATTTCTATGAAGCGGGCGGAATTTTATCTGTTGAGTGGAGTGAAAATATTGAAAATGCACTACCTGAAAACACCATAAGAGTGACAATTGAGCGTGGCGAAAACGATAATCAGCGCATAATTACCATTGACGGAGGCAAAGAAATATGAAAATCTTATCAGTTGATTCTTCATCAGTTTCAGCGTCCGTAGCAATTACTGAAAATGGTGTTACATTAGCCGAAAACTTTATAAATAATGGTCTTACTCATAGCCAGACTCTTATGCCAATGGTCGAAAAAACTTTAAATGACGCCAATATTTCTGCAAAAGATATAGAACTTTTTGCAATTACAAATGGTCCCGGCTCTTTTACAGGTGTTAGAATTGGTATCGCATCAATTAAAGGTATGGCAGATGCGCTGAATAAAAAGTGTGTTGCAATTTCAACCCTTGAGGCGATTGCAGAGCCATTAAAAAATGAAGATTGCATTGCTTGTGCGGTTATGGACGCTCGTTGCAATCAGGTTTATACTGCGATGTTCGAGAGTGGTAAGCGACTTTGTGAAGATAAAGCGGTTTTGATTGATGAACTCGGGCAGGAACTTAAAAATTACAATAAAAAAGTAGTATTTATTGGTGACGGTTCAGTTTTATGTTATGAAAAACTTAAAGATGTTGTTACAGAATGTGAAGTGGCATATGAAAGCATTCGCTACATTCATGCATCTTCAATCGGTAGAATTGCAGAAGAAAAAGTAAAAAACGGAGAAATGTCAATAAATTCCGAGAATCTTGTCCCTTTTTACTTGAGATTACCTCAAGCAGAAAGAGAACTTAATAATAAGAAATCATTGAAAAAGGAGAATATAAAATGATAGCATTAGGAGCAGACCATGGCGGTTTTGAGTTAAAAGAAGCAATTAAAAAGCATCTTGATGAGAAGGGTGTAGAATACATTGATTGCGGTACATATTCAGAGGAGTCAATCGACTATGCGCCAATCGCAAAAGCAACTTGTAAAAAGGTCACAAGCGGTGAATGTGAAAAAGCAATTCTTTGTTGCGGTACAGGTATTGGTATTTCAATGGCTGCAAACAAAGTTAAGGGAATTCGTGCGGCTTGTTGTTCAGATTATTTCAGTGCAAAATTAACAAGAATGCATAACGACGCTAATGCACTTTGTATGGGTGGTCGTGTAGTTGGTGTAGGACTTGCACTTGAACTTGTTGACATCTTCCTTACAACAGAATTTGAAGGTGGCAGACACCAAAGAAGAATAGACCAGATTATGGAAATTGAAAATTCATAAGATATCTTGTAATTTTTATCTTATAGATATATAATAAATTATAAGGAAATCTAAAAAATCGGGGGAAAATAAAATGGCAAATGTTACAATTACAAATCATCCACTTATTCAACATAAACTTGCTCTTTTAAGAGATAAGAATACTGGTTCAAGAGATTTCAGAACACTTGTATCAGAAATTGCAACCCTTATGTGTTATGAAGCAACTCGCGACCTTCCGCTTGAAGAAGTAGAAATTGAAACACCAATTCAAAAAACAAAAGCAAAGGTTATTTCTGGTAAAACACTTGCATTCGTTCCAATTCTTCGTGCAGGTACAGGGATGCTTGACGGCGTTCTTTCACTTGTTCCATCTGCAAAGGTTGGCCATATCGGTATGTATAGAGATGAAGAAACAGCTCTTCCTGTTCCATATTATTGCAAATTACCATCAGATATTGAAGAACGTGAAGTAATCGTTCTTGACCCAATGCTTGCAACTGGTGGTTCAGCAATTGACGCTATTGCACAGATTAAAGAGTATAACCCAAAATCAATTAAATTTATGGGTATTATTGCAGCTCCTGAAGGAATGCAAGCACTTGCAAAGGCACATCCTGATGTTGATATTTATTGTGCAGCACTTGATGAAAAACTCAACGAGCATAAATATATCGTTCCTGGTCTTGGCGACGCAGGCGACAGAATTTTTGGAACAAAATAAAAATCATAAAATGAAAAAAAGGCAGTCAATCGACTGCCTTAAATTTTTTCTCTATTTATAATATTACTTCCTGTGGCATACCGCCGTTTTCATTTATTTGACAAATCATTCTTTTTATGATAATTTAGTTTTAAAATGAACGTAATACTGTTTTGATAGCGAGTTTTTATCAAGGCATAATAAATAAAAGTTGCTAAGTAAATAGTTTCTGTTTAACATAAATTTTACTTCTTTGTAACAAAAAAATATTTAAAAACGATATATAGTTTTGAATCGCAACTGAATGTCGTTTCTATATTAATTTTTGGAGTGATATTTATGATTAAAAAATTGGTTTCTGTTATTTTAGCATTAAACATATTGCTTTTGTGTTCGTTTAGTACGTTTGCATTTGATAGGATGGAATCGTATGTTTTTATTGACGGAAATGGAAATGAAATTACATATTATATTGATGATGAAAATATACCTTTTCTTTTGGTCGATGGGGAAAAAATATATATTGCATTAGGTCTGCCAAAATATGAAGTAACAGATTCTGCTATTGTTGACGAATTAAACATGCAGCGTTTATGTGAAAATGATATTAGTTCAAGGAGTGTACCAACTAATTTTTTTGATTTGTCGGGATGCGCTAATACGGCAAATTCAGAAGCATATACGGTGAGAGCAACGGGATTAGATGACGATTTCTTTAGCACAAGTATTTTCAAATACAATAAACATCATAAAGCTCTTGTTATAAAAACATCATCGCATAAACCGCTTTTTTGTGCAGAAGAGGTTAATATCATTTATTACTATTATTATCAAGATAGCGACAGATGGTATGCATATACTTTCGTGAACAAAGATTGCAGTGTTTTAGGCGGGTTTAGATTTATGCATTCTCCTAGTGCATATGAGTATGGAAGAATTGAATTAAGAGCTCATTCTACACTCGCATCATGTGATGTTGAAATTTTTACAACACCTTATGCAACTGGTTCAAGCATTCCTGATGTAACATAAGAAAGGATTTTATTATGAAAAAAAAGTTGATATCTGCTGTTGTATTATTTATTGTCTTATTAACAGTTGTTGTGGTTTTAATAAAAACACCGTTACTTCATCTTAATGAAGAAGACATAAGTGGTAAGTATCAAAATTTTTACATAACTATTTATAAAATCACAAAATCAGAGCAGATTTTAAATCACACACTTCAAGCATATTCTCATTTTGGAAACAATTATGATGAATTGAAGCCGTTGTTTGAAGATGCTTTTGAAATTAGAGATGATTATAATCAGGAAACTTTAGAGATATCCACATATACTCAATTAGATTATTTTTATATTTTATATCTCGTAACAAATGACAAAATTGAAGAAGCAGATAAATACATTGATGATAATCTTAATGGAAACAATCTAAATGAAGTTGCATCAGCATTGAGTACAATATATTATACTCTTGATGAGAAGGAAGAAAAGAATTGGTCACTTACAAAGACAAAAGAGGTTATTGAAAGTGATTTTTATCAGGAATTAATAAAAAATGAATATCAATCAGGAGATTTGAAAAATGCATATATGATTACAAGCTGGAGTTTTTATGCATATGCTTTATTCGATAATGGAAGTTATGATGAAAGCATAAAGGAAATAAAAAAGATGTCTTCAAATCCCAATGCTTCACATTTTATATTTGCTACTTTGAACCTTGTGTCAGATAATGATAATGCTCAAAAGTCAGAGTTTATTGATGAAGTAATTGAATATTTGGAAAACAATGATATATTAACAAAAGAAGAAATAATTCGATTAAAAGAATTGTATCAATAGTAAGAATAGTTAGTGGTATATGATTTTATAAGTTTACTATAAAAATCTATCATCTAAAATGTAATAGTAAAAAAATAACAGCAGAACTGATTTTTTCAGTTCTGCTGTTACTATTTATATTAAATTATAATATTACTTCCTGTGGCATACCTCCGTTTTCTCTTGATTTGTCCGCAAGGTACACGCACAAATGACCTGCAACTGAATCAAAAATTGAAGTACATGCAAGACTTGGTTTTTCTCCGCGTACAAATGAAACAAAATCCTCTGCAAGACGCTCATCGCCACCGCCGTGTCCACCATAAGCACCAACCATATCGCCTGTGAGCCGCAAATCAACTTCTTCAACAATTTTCTCATCGGTCTTTGTAGGGTGGATTTTTGAAACATAGAACTTTGCTTCTTCAAAGTTACCATAAATCTCGCCTAAAGTACCGACAATATGTATTCTGCGAAGAGACATTGAAGAGCCACCAACCATATTATGTGTGCCTGTTGCTCCGTTTGCAAAATTTACAAGTACAGATTGATGGTCAACTACATCGTTGTCGCACTTATAAATACATTTTCCGTAAGGAGAGTCACCTTTAAGAAGATTGATTTTATCTTCAATAGTTGGATTTTCTATGTGTTCGAGCTTGTCCCATATATAGAATGCCCAACGGTCTGGCTGGTCAATATAAAGACGCTTTGCAGAATATCTGCAATCTTCAACAAGTGGACAATCTACAAGGCATCTTTCACCTGCATTTTTAGGTGCATTTTCGGGCTTAAACTGATATTTACCGCCAAAGCTTGAAATGTGCGTTGGTTTTGTATCGCTCATCATCCACATCATAATGTCAATGTCGTGGCAACATTTAGCAAGAAGCATTGATGTATGACATTCTTTGCTATTCGCCCATTTACCGCGTACATAAGAAGTTGAAAGATGATGGTAACTAACGTGCTCAAGTGTTTGAATATTCATAATTTCGCCGATTTCGCCTTTTACTAAACGCTCTTTAATAGCATAATAGAAAGGAGTGTAACGAAGTACATGGCAAATCATAACTTTTGAGTTGTTCTTTCTAGCACACGCTACAATTTCGCGCATTTCTTCTTCATTAGGTGCAAACGGCTTTTCTAAAAGCATATCATAACCGGTATCTAAAAGGGGGATAGATGTTTCAAGATGCTGATGGTCCATAGTTCCGTTGATAATTGTATCTGCAAGTTTACCTTTTTTGGCTAATTCTTGTGCAGAGTTAAAGCACATATCTTCAGAAAATCCGAACTTTTTCATGCATATTTCGCGTCTTACAGGATTAGGGTCTGCTACACCAACAATTTTAAGAAGTTCAGGATTTGTAATTGCAAGTTCAGCGTATATAAGAGCTCTGTGACCTGCACCAACAATAATAGCAGTAATTGGTTTTGACATAAATATCATCTCGCAACAAAGAGTATTTCTCAAGTGAATTATACCATAGATACATAAAAAGTAAAGCAAAAAAAAAGAACAACTCAAATTGAGTTGTTCTTTTTACTTTGACTATAAATCTTATTTTACAAGATTAATTACTGTAAGCACTGCACCAGCATCGCCATCAATAACTACTTTGCCCTTGTTGTATGCTTCAATAGGGTCAAGCTTACCTTCAACAAGCTTCATAAGATTTGTTGGGTTAACTGTTACAATAGCGTGTCTGTCGTAGTACTCATATGGCTCAACATTAACGTTGTGGTCTTTAACTTCAATGTAGAAAATACCATTTACATTTTTGCCTTCAAGGTTAATCTGTAAAGCAACTACGCCGTCAATAGCACTTGCATCTACATCTGCAAATTTTGCCTTAACTTTAGCTACAACCTGCTCGTATGTCATTATTTTTCACTCCTAAAATTTTTTTATAATTTTATCATAAATGATATTTCTTTGCAAATTTCAAAACTACTGAAAATGCAGGCAAAATCTACTTGAAACCCCGCGTTTTTGGTCGTTTTAACCAATTTATATAACTATAATATATAAAAAATAACGAAAGGAATTTATTCATAATAGCAATCTTAACAAAAATTATTTTTTTGAAAATTTTATAGATTTTTAATGACAAAAACAGTGTTTTGTAGTATAATAAATTGATATTATGCGTTATTATGCGCAAATATGCATTTTGGAGGGAATTTTTATGGCATTGGTTAGAAAAGAAGCATATTTCAACTCATCAAATGGAGTTAATAAAATCAGAACTCTTATATGGGAAGACGACGAATTAACACCTATTGGAATAGTTCAACTCGCTCACGGTATGGCTGAGCATATTGCTCGTTATGATGCATTTGCAAAGTTTTTAGCAGCTAACGGATTTGTTGTTTGCGGCAACGACCATTTAGGTCACGGCAAAAGCATTGAAAGTCGTGCTGAAATCGGTTTTATGGGTGAAGAAAATGGCGATAAGCGTCTTATTGACGATATGCACATTCTCACAAAAATTATGAAAAAGAGAAATCCTGATATTCCATATTTCCTTTTTGGTCATTCAATGGGTTCATTCTGTGCAAGAATTTACGCTACTCATTTTGGCTTCGAGCTTGACGGTGTAATTCTTTGCGGTACAGGTGATATGCCTGATATTATCAATGCAGGTGTTGACCTTATAGACATGCTCGTTAACAAATATGGTGTTATGAGAAGAGTCGATAAAGTTGCAGAAATTATGAATAAAGGATTTTCTGCAATGTCACCAAAGAAAGAAGAAAGCGCTCTCGCTTGGCTTTCAGAAAATGCAGACAATCGTCTTGCTTATTCAAATGACGAACTTTGCGGTTTTACATACACACTTGCAGGGTATCGTGATATTTATAACATTATGCGCGAAGCTTGTGATTCAGCTTGGTGCTTCAGAATGCCAAAAGAGTTACCAGTTATGATTATTTCAGGTGCTAATGACCCTGTTGGTATGAACGGTAAAGGTGTGTTAGCGGTAGCTGATTCACTTGCAGGTGCAGGAATTGACCCAACAACAATACTTTACCCAGGTATGCGCCACGAAATTCTTAACGAAACAGATAACGATGTTGTGTTCAACGATGTCCTTAAATTCTTATTATCTATTTATACAAAGGAAGCATAAAATTGACAAATTTTGTAAGTACAGAACAAATCGAATTACAAAAGAATATAGCAGATGAAGTTAGTGAACTTCTTCTTATTCGTCACGGCAAAACTCCTAAAGCTTTTGTACATACATACGGTTGCCAAGGTAATGTTGCCGATAGTGAGCGCATTAAAGGTCAACTCGTACAGATGGGTTACACTATGACAGAAGAAAAAGAAGAAGCAGATTTAATTCTTTATAATACTTGTGCAATCCGTGAACACGCGGAAGACCGTGTTTTCGGTAATGTTGGCGCAATTAAAAAATTAAAACAATCAAACCCTGAACTTATAATTGCACTTTGCGGTTGTATGATGCAACAAACTCACATCCGCGAAAAACTCCATAAGAGTTATCCGTTTGTTGATATCGTTTTCGGTACACATAATCAATATAAAGTGCCTGAAATCTTCAAATCATACTTAACACGCGGTAAAAGATTTTTCGCAGATATGACTGAAACCAACGAGGTTGCCGAGGGTATTCCTGCAGTCCGTGATAACTCTGCAAAAGCGTGGTTGCCAATTATGTACGGTTGCGATAATTTCTGCACTTATTGTGTGGTTCCTTATGTAAGAGGTCGTGAGCGTAGCCGAAAATCAGCAGATATTATCGCAGAATTTAAGCAGATAGTTGCTGAAGGTTACAAAGATATTACGCTCTTAGGTCAGAATGTTAACTCATACGGTAAAGGGTTAGATGAAGACATTAACTTCTCAAAACTTATTCGTCAACTCAACGCGATAGATGGCGATTTTACTATCCGTTTTATGACTTCCCATCCTAAAGATTGCACAAAAGAGCTTATTGACACAATCGCAGAATGCGAAAAGGCGTCAAAACACATTCATCTTCCAGTGCAGTCAGGTAATAATAGAGTCCTTAAAGAAATGAATCGTCGTTATACCCGTGAAAAATACCTTGAACTTATAAATTATGCTAAAGAGAAAATCGAGGGACTTTCACTTACAAGTGATATAATCGTTGGCTTCCCTGGTGAAACTTATGAGGAGTTTTGCGATACATTATCTCTTGTAAAAGAGGTAGGGTACACATCACTTTTTACATTCATTTTCTCATCAAGAAAAGGCACAAAAGCGGCAGAAATGCCAGACCCTGTGTCTTACGAAGAAAAGAATAAATGGTTTAAGGAGCTTTGCAACTTACAAGAAGAAATAGCAAGTACACATAGTGCAAATATGCAAGGCAAAACTTATCGCGTACTTTGTGAGGGTAAAAGCAAAACACTCAACGGCTATTTAGCAGGCCGTACTGATGGTAATGTGATTATCGAATTTCCGTCAGAAAATGAAGATTTAATCGGCAAATTCTGTTATGTAAAAGTAACAGAGCC
Source organism: Clostridia bacterium (assembly GCA_017631955.1). Taxonomy (GTDB): domain Bacteria; phylum Bacillota; class Clostridia; order Oscillospirales; family Acutalibacteraceae; genus Fimenecus. Next base: position 26,197 of record JAGBSJ010000035.1, on the reverse strand, counting down.
GTTAAATTGGTTAGTTCGTGGAGAATTAGCCCAATAAATAAGTCAAAAAATATGTAAAAATAAAGGAGTACAAAACAATGTCACTTGAAAAACTTACAAGAGAGCTTGGTAAAGCAATTCAGCAGGATGAAAGATACCTTGCAATGCAGAAAGCAATCGAAGCAAACGAAAAAGATACTGCTCTTAACGAACTTATGAGCAAAATTCAGCTTATTCAGGTTTCATACCAGCATGAAGCATCAAAAGAAGAGCCAAATGAAGAAAAAATGAAAGCATATGACGAAGAATTCCGTGGCGTTTACACAGAAATTATGATGAATGAAAATATGCGCAACTACGAAATGGCAAGAAAAGATATTGATGACCTTATGAACTTCCTTACAGGTATTCTTGCTATGTGTGTAAATGGTGATGACCCTGACACTTGTGACCCAACTGCACATCAGTGCGGCGGCGACTGCTCAGGTTGCCACTGTGATTGCGGCGACGAAGGCTGCAACCACTAATACAAAAAGATGTAACTCGGCTCCCCTGAAAGGGGAGCTGTCACCGAAAGGTGACTGAGGGGTATTACCCTAAAAAAATCTATTAACTAAGAAGGACTAAAAATATGGCACTTTCCCCAATGATGCAACAATACTTTCAAATAAAAGAAAATTATCAAGACACCATATTGATGTTCCGACTTGGTGACTTTTACGAGATGTTCTTTGATGATGCTAAAACTGCCTCAAAAGAGCTTGAACTTGTGCTTACAGGTCGCGATTGCGGTCAAGAAGAGCGTGCACCAATGTGTGGCGTTCCATTCCATAGTGCAGATGGTTATATTGCAAAACTCGTTTCAAAGGGCTACAAGGTAGCAATCTGCGAACAAATGGAAGACCCGGCGGCTGCAAAAGGTATTGTAAAGCGTGATGTTATTCGCGTTATTACACCGGGTACAGTTATTGAAAGCTCAATGCTTGACGAGTCAAAGAATAATTATCTCGCATCTGTTTGTGCAACTAATGGTAATGTTGGTATGTGCTTTATCGATATTTCAACAGGCGAGGTCAATTTAACAGAATTTTCTGAAAATGTTGAACAGAGAGTTATCAACGAAATGGGTCGTTATAACCCAACTGAAATTATTCTTAATAAAGAGGTTGTTTCATTTAACTCTCTTAAAGATTTCATTTCTAAAAAACTTGAAGCGTCTGTTGAGTTATTGATTGAAGAATTTGAATTTTCTAATGCCGAAGCACTCTGTAAAGAGCATTTTAATACTAACGATTTAACAACTATTTCACTTAATCAGCGTGATACTGCAGTTTGTGCATTAGGTGCATCTTTGACATATCTTAAAGCAACCCAAAAGCGTGATTTAGAGAATATCAAGAGCGTAAATTTCTATACTGATGCAAAATTTATGAATCTCGGTATTTCTGCAATCCGTAACCTAGAACTTTTAGAAACTATGAGAGATAGAGACCGTAAGGGCTCACTTCTTTGGGTGCTTGACAAAACAAAAACCGCGATGGGTAAGCGTATGCTTCGTTCATTTATCGAACGTCCGCTTTATGATTGTGCGGAGATTTCAAAACGTCTTAATGCGGTGGACGAGCTTTATGCAAATACTGAGCTTCGTGAGCGTGAAACTGAACTTTTAATCAGTGTTTATGATATGGAGCGTCTTATGACTCGTATCGTATATAACACTGCGAATGCAAAAGAGCTGCTTTCTCTTTGCACAACGCTCCAGAATCTCCCTGAACTCAAAGAAAACCTTAAAAATGCAAACAGCAATATGCTTAAATCTATTTATAACGAAATTGATGTTTTGGCAGATATCTGCTTACTTATTAAGGTTTCTATTAAAGAAGATGCACCATTCTCAGTCCGTGAAGGCGGAATGATTAAAGATGGTTTCAATAAAGAGCTTGACGAGCTTCGCGATATTGTAAATGGTGGTAAATCTATTCTTGCAAAACTTGAAGCCGACGAGCAAGAAAAAACAGGTATCAAGAAACTTAAAATCGGTTATAACAAAGTATTCGGTTATTACTTTGAAGTGCTTAATTCTTATAAGGAATTAGTCCCTGATACATATATTCGTAAACAAACACTTTCAAATTGTGAGCGTTATATTACAGAAGAGCTTAAAGAGCTTGAAACTAAAGTTCTTGGTGCACAAGAGCGAATTGTTGGTCTTGAATATGAGATTTTCAACTCAATCCGTAAAAAGATTGCAGGGGAGTATTTAAGAACTCAAAGAACTGCCCACGCAGTAGCACTTTTAGATGTTCTCTGTTCATTCGCAACAGTTTCACTTAAAAACAATTACATTCGTCAAGATATTAACGATAAAGGCGTAATCCGTATTTATGAGGGCAGACACCCTGTAGTTGAAGCGTTACAAAAGCACACAATGTTTGTGCCTAATGATACGATTCTTGATTGTAGTGATAACCGTATGGCAGTAATTACAGGTCCTAATATGGCAGGTAAATCCACATATATGCGACAAATTGCAATTATAACAATTATGGCTCAAATGGGTTGTTTTGTTCCTGCAAAGTCAGCCGATATTGGCATTGTTGATAGTATTTTCACTCGTGTTGGTGCATCTGACGATTTGGCGTCAGGTCAGTCAACATTTATGGTTGAAATGAATGAAGTTGCAGAAATTCTTAAATTCGCAACAAAAGATTCACTTATAATTCTTGACGAAATCGGTCGTGGTACTTCAACCTTTGACGGTATGAGTATTGCCCGCTCAGTAGTTGAGTATATTGCCGATAAAAAGAAAATCGGTGCAAAAACGCTATTCGCAACCCATTATCACGAATTGTCAGAGCTTGAAGGTACAGTTGATGGTGTAATGAATTATAATATCGCTGTTAAAAAACGCGGGGATGACATTACATTCTTAAGAAGAATTGTTCGTGGCGGTGCAGATGGCTCTTATGGTATTGAGGTTGCCAAACTTGCAGGTGTGCCTGACAATGTAATTAAACGTGCAAAAGCAATTCTTAAAACCCTCGAAGATAACGACTTAATGAAACCTAAAATGGTTACTGACATTCCTGACGAAAAAGAGCCGGAAATTCAGATGTCATTTGAGTCAAATTCTAGAGAATACATTATGGACCGCCTTCGCACAGTTGATATAAACACATTAACCCCAATCGAAGCAATGGGACTACTCTACGAGTTAATAGACAAAGCAAAGAACTAATTGCTAAAAAGTAGGTGAACATCAATGGCAAAAATTAATAAACTCCCAAAACATATGGCTGATTTAATCGCGGCGGGTGAGGTGGTTGAACGCCCTGCATCCGTTGTAAAAGAACTTATGGAAAATGCCGTTGATGCTGGTGCTAATTCCATAACGGTTGAAATTCAACACGGTGGTATTTCATATATTCGCGTTACTGATGACGGCTGTGGTATTGACCGTGAAGATGTAAAAACTGCATTCGTAAGCCACGCTACAAGTAAAATTAAAACTGCCGAAGACCTTAACACTATCTTAACTCTTGGTTTCCGTGGCGAAGCGTTACCATCAATCGCAGCAGTTTCAAAAGTGAATATGATTACAAAAACTGCAACTGAAGAAATGGGCACATCTCTCACTATCGAGGGTGGAATTATAACAGATTTCTCTGACGCAGGTTGTGCCGTAGGTACAACTATGATTGTCCGTGAACTTTTCTATAACACACCAGCCCGAATGAAATTCTTGAAAAAAGATGTTAGCGAAGGCAATTATGTAGCATCTGCAGTTGAAAAACTTGCACTTTCACACCCTGAAATCAGTATTCGTTTTATTCGCGACGGTAAACAAGTGTTTACAACCAACGGCGACGGTAATTTACAGAATGTATGTTTCTCTGCATTCGGTAAAGATTTCTCAAACGGTCTTTTGAATGTTGACGGAACTGTTGGTAATGTTTCTGTCAATGGTCTTGTAACTCCACCGTTTAATTGTCGTGGCTCTCGTGGTATGCAATATTTCTTCGTAAACGGACGAAGCGTAAAAAATACTACAATTATGGCTGCATTTGAAAATGCTTATAAAAATAGCGTAATGGTTGGCAAATTCCCTGGTGGTGTACTCTTTATAACACTCCCACCAACACTTGTTGATGTTAATGTGCACCCATCAAAAATTGAAGTCCGTTTTTCTGACGAAAAAGCAATTTTTGATGCAGTTTATCACGCTGTTAAATCTGCATTAAGTGAAAATACATCACTTAAACAAGCAAATCTTCCTGAAAAGAAACCCAATTTCAACGAGATTTTTGCAAAACCACAACAAGAATTCAGACAAACTACTGTAGAAGAAAATATTACATATACAGAAAAAGTATTAAAACCATTATCGGTTTTTGATGTTGTAAATGACGTCAAAATCGAATATGAAACAGAATTTGATGACGACCCATTAAAGATTGAATTTCCTGTTTCAATTCCTGAAACAAAGGTTGAAACTCAACCAACAATCACAACAAAAACTGCACCTACAACAGAAGAAAATAAAATCCGTTTTGTTGGAGAGGCGTATAAAACATATATTTTTATTGAACTCAATGGCAAACTTTGTGTAATTGACAAACATGCTGCACACGAGCGTATTTTGTTCAATAAACTTAAATCACAATCGCAAAATAGCGGTAGTCAGATGCTTTTAGCACCTATTACCGTAACCCTTGGTAAAGAAGAATATATTGCGGTTACTGAAAATATTGAAACAATCGCAAAATCTGGCTTTGATATTGAAGATTTCGGTAACGGTACAGTTATAATCCGCAGTTGCCCAATGGATTTAGACAACCAAGAAATCGAGCCGTTAATCAGTGAAATCGCAGAATATCTCACAAAAAATCGTCGCGATATCACAAACGAACATCTTGATTGGATTTATCACAATGTGGCTTGTCGTAGTGCAATCAAAGCTGGGGACGACAACTCTGACACAGAGCTTTTAGCACTTGCAAAACAAGTTGTGAACGATAACGAAGTTCGTTTCTGTCCTCACGGCAGACCAGTTATGATTGAACTTTCAAAATACGAATTAGAAAAACAGTTTGGTAGGGTATAAAATGAAAAAAATTCCCGTAATTGCAGTTGTAGGGCCAACCGCGTCAGGAAAAACATCTTTGTCAATAGAAATTGCAAAGCGTTTTAATGGACAAGTTGTGTCGGCTGACTCAATGCAAATCTATGAAAAAATGAATATTGCAACTGCAAAGCCAACTGACGATGAAATGCAGGGAATACCTCACCATTTAATCGGTTTTCAACCAATCGACAAAAAGTTTAGCGTTGCAGAATATGTAGACCTTGCAAATGAATGTATTGAAAAAATCCACAATGCAGGAGATTTGCCTGTAATCGCAGGTGGCACAGGGCTTTATATCGACTCACTTCTTCAAAATATTCAATTCTCTAAAGAAGAAAGTAATAATGAAATCCGCAACGAATTAACAGAAATGTTCGACGAAAAAGGCGCAGAATATATGCTTAATTGGCTCGGTGAAATCGACCCTGAAACCGCATCTCGCTTGCACCTTAATGACAAAAGCCGCATAATTCGTGCCCTTGAAATTTTTAAGCTTACTGGCAAAACATTAACAGAACAAAAGGTACTTTCAAGGTTAGAAGAAACACCTTATGATGTGCTTTATATTGGTATAAACTATCGTGATAGAAATGTGCTTTACGATAGAATCAATCTTCGTGTTGATTTAATGCTCCAGAATGGGCTTTTAGAAGAAGCCGAAGAATTTTATAACATTCCTGCCAATAAAACCGCTTGTCAGGCAATTGGTTATAAAGAACTAGCACCTTATTTCAGAGGAGATACAACTCTCGAAGATTGTGTTGAAAAACTTAAACTCGAAACAAGACATTATGCAAAACGACAATTAACTTGGTTTCGTAAAAATGAAAATATCAACTGGGTTTACCCTGATGATTACAAAAACCCACAAGACGTGTATACTTACGTATTTTCAATGATAAATGAATTTTTAAGGAGGTATAAAAATGAAGATAAAAATCAATAAAAACCAAGCAAAGAATATTTTGTTGGCAGTATCAGGCATTTTTATAATCTTCTATTTTATTTATCAGGTTGTTCAGATGAACTCAAATCCATACACAACTGAACTTGCTCTTGAAAGAGATATTAAAAACGTAGTTTCAACAAAAGCGTTTGTAATTCGTGACGAAGAATACCTTACTACTGACAATACAAGCGGTACAGTGGTATCTATTGCTGAAGACGGTAAGCGCGTAGCAAGAGGCGACGACGTTGCAGTTGTGTTCCAAAATGCCGATAGCGCAGCAGCTTATGTGCGTATCAACGAACTTAAAAAAGAAATTGACTATTACAATCAACTTAAAAATCGCGTTGGTTTGGGTACAAATGCACCCTCATCATATAATGCACTTATTAATAATGCTTGTATTAACTTTATTGCTGCATCCCGTGGCGAAATCGGTAGTGAATATCACGAAGCACTTACAGATTTTCGTGATGCCGTTACAACTCGTCAGTTAGCAATTGGCGAAAAAGTTTCTGTTGATGCAAAACTTGCCGCATTAGAGGCAGAATTAATCTCAAGTCAAACAATTGCAACAGGTTACACAACAGTTTCATCTCCAAACCCCGGCTATTATATCGGCTCTGTTGATGGTTATGAAAAAGTTGTTGATTACAACGAAGTTAAACGAATGAATTGTGCAGATATTGAGGCACTTTTCTCAAAACAGAAACAGAATGTTTCAGGTAATGTTATGGGCAAACTTGTTGATAACTTTGACTGGTATCTTGTTTGTACTGTACCTTATGATGAGTCAGGTGACATTGTTGTAAATAAAACAGTTACCGTAAATGTGCCTAATACTGCAGTTGGCGAAATTAAATGTTCTGTTGTGAGTAAAGGTGATAAAGAGGGCGACAGTGTTCCTGTAATACTTAAATGTAACATTATGAATCGTAATGTTGCTAACCTTCGTATAGAAGACATTGAAATTGTTGTTGATGACTATGTTGGAATTCGTATAAACAACAAAGCAATTCGCGAAGTTGACGGAGTAAAAGGCGTTTATGTGCAACGCGGTAATATTATTTCGTTCAAAAAGATAAACATACTTTATTCAACTGAAGATTACTCAATTATCGAAAAAGTTGACGATTCATCTTATGTTAGACAGTATGACTCAATAATTACAGAAGGGGTTGATTTGTATGATGGAAAAGTCGTTTCTTGAAAGTAGAAAAGCAGATATTCAGTATAATCTCGATGTAATTCGTGAAAAAATTTCGGAAAGTGCCATCAAAAGTGGAAGAAATCCCGAAGATGTGCAACTTATGGCAGTTACAAAAACAGTTGACCCTATTTTCATAAATTATGCTCTTGATTACGGCGTAAAAATGATTGGTGAAAATAGAGTACAAGAAATGCTTCGTAAAAAGCCAGACTTACATTTAGATGGTGTCGAAAAACATCTTATAGGTCATTTGCAGACTAATAAAGCGGGTCAGATTACAGGTGAAGTCGATATGATTCAGTCTGTCGACTCATTAAAAATCGCAAAAGAGATTGCAAAACAGTCTGCAAAAAAAGGTATTATCACTCCAGTTTTGCTTGAAATTAATATTGGTGAAGAAGAAAGTAAAACTGGCTTTTCACAAGAAGAATTTTTCGACAGTTTATATCAAATTGCCGAACTGAAAGACATTTCTGTAAAAGGTCTTATGACAATACCTCCAATTTGCGAAAATAATACAATACTTTGTAAATATTTTGAAAAAATACACAACATATATGTTGACATTAAAGAGAAAAAGTTAGATAATATAGATATGAATATTCTGTCGATGGGTATGTCGGGAGATTATGAAAATGCAATTTTATGCGGGTCTAATCTTGTAAGAATCGGCTCTTCAATTTTCGGCCCAAGAATATATTAAAAATCAGGAGGAACACACAATGAGCTTTTTAGACAAAATCAAAAACTTTGTAAATGTTGATGAGGATGGTTACTATCCAGATGATGATGTTGATACAGGTGCTTTTTTAGGCGATTATGAAGAGGAAGAAAAACCAGTAAAACAAACTCGCAGAGCTCCTCGTAATAGTGATGAAAAAGTTGTTAATATTCATACAACAGCGCAGCTTCAGGTTGTGCTTGCAAAACCTGAAAAATTCGATGAAGTTAAGAGTATCGCTGAAAACCTTAACGTAAAAAGAACAGTTGTATTAAATCTTGAGTCAGTTAGCAGAGATGTTTCACGCCGTTTGTTAGACTTCCTTTCAGGCGTTGCTTACGCAAATGACGGTCAGATTAAACCTGTTGCAAATAACACATATATTATCACTCCATATAATGTTGACGTTATGGGTGATTTGTTGGATGAACTTGAAAATAACGGTATGTTCTTTTAATTAAAAGCATATACTTAGCAAATTATATTTGGCTCTTTTTGGGGCAGAATGGGAAGGAATAAACTAATGCTTACACCTGATAATATTAAAGAAAAATCATTTCATACAACTGGTCGCGGTTCTTATCGTGCTGATGATGTTGATAGCTTCTTAAATGAAGTTACTGCATCTTATGAGCAGATGTTCAAAGAAAACGCTGACCTTGTTAAGAAAATTTCTCTTCTTGCAAAGAAAATCGAAGAATATCGCGCAGACGAAGAAAGTCTTAAAATGGCTCTTCTTAATGCACAGAAACTTGCTGACAAAATTGTAGCAGAAGCAAGAGAAACTGCAGAAAAAGAAAATGCAGAAATCAATGAAGAAACTGCACGTCTTCACGAAATTGCTGAAAAAGTTGCTAAAGATGCAGAAGAAAATGCAAAAGCAGAAGCAGAAAAAATTGTTGCTGATGCAAAAGCGGAAGCAGAAAAAATTCTCAATGATGCTAATGCTCAGGCAAAAGATATTCTTGGTAACATTAATCGCAAAGTAACACATGAAAGTCTTGTTTATGAAATGATTCAGAAAGAAGCTTCAGAATTCAAGAGCAAACTTGTTGCTATGTATAAAGACCACATCAATTTGATTAATCAACTTCCTGAAATCGTTGAAGAAAAAATTGAGGAAGAAGTTGTTGAAGAAACAGTTGAAGAAATTGACGACGAACCAGTTGTTATCGAAGAAGAAACACCTGTTATAATTGACGAAGAAACAGTTGAAGAAACAATCGAAGAGATTGTTGAAGAGCCAGTTGAAGAAGTAGTGGAAGAAACTGTTGAGGAAATCGTTGAAGAACCAATAGTTGAAATTGTAGAAGTTGAAGTGGTTGAAGAAGTTGTTGAAGAACCAGCAGTAAAAAAACCATTCAAACTTGATTTAAGTAAAATCGATTTTGCAGATGACGATGATTTTGTAACAGAACCAGAAGAACCATCTGTTGTTGATGAATTTGTTGAAGAGTCAGACGAAGATGATGACGAACCAAAATCAATTTCATTCAAAAACTTTTTTAAGAAAAAATAAAAACGAGGTAATTAAATGCTTCAAGTAATTACAATCCTTTCTATTGTCGCTCTTGTTGGGGCAGACCAGTTGATTAAATTACTTGTACTTGAATATCTCCAGCCAATTGGCAGCCTTCCTTTGATAGACGGTGTACTTCAGTTAAGATACGCCGAAAATACAGGGGCTGCTTTTGGTTCGTTTAGCGGACAAACAACCGCACTCTCAATTTTCACACTTGTAGCAATATTAGTAGGCATCTTTTTCTTGTTATCAAAGAAAATAAAGTTTGGTGTTGAATATGTGTGTATTGCACTAATAATTGCAGGTGGCGCGGGTAATCTCATTGACCGTGTGTTCAGAGGGTTTGTAGTTGACTATATTGAGCCACTTTTTATTGACTTTGCAATCTTTAATTTTGCGGATATTCTTGTAACTTGTAGTGCAATAGTTCTTATTATCTGGACTATTTACGATATTTATCGAGAACATAAAGCAGAAAAGGAACTTAAAAATGAATGAAGTTTTGATAGATGTTCCCGAAAGTTTTGAAGGGGAGCGAGTAGATAAGTTTTTATCCGTTCTTCTTGAAAATTCTTCAAGAAATGCAATTCAAAAACTTATTGAAAACGGCAAAGTCCTCGTTAATGGCGTTGTTGTCAATAAGAAATATAAAGTTAGTGCTGATGATGAAGTAACAGTCCTTCCAAGTGAGTTGAAACCACTTGACGCTGAGCCAGAAAATATTCCGCTTGATATTGTTTATGAAGATGAGCATTTGCTTGTTGTAAATAAACCTCGTGGAATGGTAGTGCATCCCGCACCGGGTAATTATAGTGGTACACTTGTAAATGCACTTTTGTATCATTGTAAGGATTCGCTTTCAGGTATTAACGGAATTCTTCGTCCAGGCATTGTTCACAGAATTGATAAAGATACAAGTGGTCTTTTAATTGTTGCAAAAACTGATAAAGCCCATATAGGACTTGCCGAGCAGATTAAAGAACATAGTTTTACCCGTGAATATAATGCGGTAATTGTTGGGCATCTTAAAGATAGTCAAGGAACAGTGAATGCACCAATCGGCAGAAATCCAAAAGACCGTAAAAAAATGTGTGTAACAATGATTAATTCAAAAAATGCAGTTACTCACTATAATACTATCGATGATTATGAGGGTTATTCTCATATCTCTCTTAAATTAGAAACAGGCAGAACTCACCAGATTCGCGTACATATGGCGCATTTAGGCCATGCGGTTGCAGGGGATTATGTCTACGGAAATGATAAAAAAAGTGCTTACCTTAATGGTCAGTGCTTGCATGCAATAAAAATCGGATTTGTTCATCCCATAACACAAGAATATCTTGAGTTTACAAGTGAATTACCCGATTATTTTGTTGATTTTTTAAGCAAACTCAAACACACCTGAGGAGGTGTTACTCTTGGCAAATAAAAATCTTTCACATTGGCTTGTAGCGTCTGATATTGATGGTACACTCAATAATAAGTTGAGACAGTTACCAAAACGAAATAGTGAAGCAATCAGCCGTTTTATACTTGAATGTAATGGTAATTTCACATTGGCATCAGGCAGAAATGTTCAGTCAATGAGAAAGCATTATGAAAGATTACCAATTGCAGGCACCCCAGCGGTAATTCTTAATGGCGCAGGTGTTTATGACTATAACCATGAAAAAATGCTTCATTTTGACCCAATTAATGAACATGCAATGGATTTGGTTTTTGAAATATATAAGCGTTTCCCAATGGTTGAAATCGAAATATTGACAGATACTATGATTTACACATTGAACTCAAAAATATTTGCTCGTGTAATGGTACAAGCAGATAAGCTTCATTATATAAATTGTAAACATCCTGATGAAATTCCAAGAGAAAATTGGGGTAAGGTTATTTTCCTTGGTATGCCTGATTTAATAAAAAGAATTAGAAAATATGTTGATAAATTAACTGATACAAGAGCAAACTTTATGTCAAGTTCAATCTCCTCATTTGAAATGCTTAATGAGGGTGTACATAAAGGTACAGCAGTTATGAAAATTGCAGAATTATATGGAATTGAGCATAAATATACTGCCGCAATCGGTGATTATTTCAACGATTACGATATGCTTAAAACTGTTGGACTTCCAGCATGTTGCGGACAAGCACCGAAAGCGATGCACGAAATTGCGAAATTTCACGCGTGTCATTGTAACAGAGGTGCAGTCGCAGACTTGCTTGAATACATAATGAATGATTTAAGTTGGCGAGAATAGTCCGAAAAAGCATTAAAGCGATAATTTTTAAGGCTTTTCGGTGCTTCGTCCTCGAAAGGCGTCAGCCTTACATCGTACTTAGCAACCAAAAATCCAATTAAAATTATTCGCTTTTAGGTCGAAGATTTTTTGAATAGGAGATTTTTGTCAAGCTGAGGCACAAAACGTAGTAAATCCTTTGTGGATTTACGAGTATTTTAACGATAGATTGGCGGAAATATCCATTCAAAAAACTATTTCGGAATATTTTCGCCAACTTACTAAAGAATAATAAAAAAATAGGGGGAGTAAAAATGAATGCTTCTTTGAAAAAAGAACTTGAAATTTTTGCAACAAAAGAAAGACTTCTCTTGTTAGAGGGTATTTTCAATGCAAAGGCAGGCCATCCGGGTGGCTCACTTTCAATTGCTGAACTTATGGCATATCTTTACAATGTAGAGATGAAAGTTGACGCTTCAAATCCAAAGTGGGAAGACCGTGACAGATTTGTTCTTTCAAAAGGACATGCAGCACCTGCTCTTTATGCAACATTGGCACTTAAGGGCTTTTTCCCAACAGAAGATATGAAAACACTTCGTAAATCAGATTCTTATCTTCAAGGGCACCCAAGTATGAAATGTGTACCTGGCGTTGATATGAGTACTGGCTCACTTGGTCAAGGTATTTCAACAGCAGTTGGTATGGCTCTTGCCGCAAAGCTTGATAATAAAGATACAAGAGTTTACACAATTCTTGGTGACGGTGAAATCGAAGAAGGTCAGGTTTGGGAAGCAGCAATGTTTGCAAGCGCAAAGAAACTTGACAACCTTGTAGTAATTGTTGATAATAACAACCTTCAAATTGATGGTAGCGTTGAAGAGGTTAATTCTCCATACCCAATTCCTGAAAAATTCGTAGCATTCGGCTTTAATACAATCGAAATTGATGGTAATAATTTTGATGAAATTGAAAAAGCACTCGAGAATGCTAAAAATACAAAAGGTGTTCCTACTGCAATCGTAGCAAAAACAGTTAAAGGTAAAGGTGTTTCTTATATGGAAAACCAAGTTAACTGGCACGGTGCAGCACCAAATGAAGAACTTTATAATCAGGCAGTAGCAGAGCTTACTGCAAAACTTAATGGATTGGAGGGTGTATAAAATGAGCGAAGTAATCAAAACAGCAACTCGTGATGCTTACGGTAAAGCACTTGTTGAATTAGGTAATACAGACGCTAAAGTCCTTGTTCTTGATGCAGACCTTGCTGCTGCAACAAAAACAGGTATGTTCAAAAAAGAACACCCTGAAAAATTCATTGATTGTGGTATTGCAGAAGGCAATATGATGGGTATCGCCGCAGGTCTTGCAGCATCTGGTTATACAGTATTTGCATCATCTTTCGCAATGTTTGCGGCAGGTCGTGCATTTGAGCAGGTTAGAAACTCAATCGGTTACCCACACCTTAATGTTAAAATCGGCGCAACACATGCTGGTATCTCTGTCGGCGAAGATGGTGCAAGCCACCAGTGTTGTGAAGATATCGGTCTTATGAGAACAATTCCAGGTATGGTAATTCTTAACCCTGCTGATGATGTTGAAGCACGTCTTTGTGTTATGGCAGCAGCAGAGCATGATGGTCCTGTATATATGCGATTTGGTCGTCTTGCAGTGCCAAGAGTATTTGACGAAGATTATAAGTTTGAAATCGGTAAAGGTAATGTGCTTAAAGAAGGCGATGATGTAACAATTATCGCAACAGGTCTCATGGTTAACGAAGCACTTATGGCTTATGAAGAACTCAAAGCAGAAGGTATTAATGCAAGAGTTGTAAATATGGCAACAATTAAGCCAATTGACCGTGAACTTGTAATTGAATCTGCAAAGAAAACAGGCGTAATTGTTACTGCAGAAGAACACAATGTAATCGGAGGTCTTGGCTCAGCAGTAGCGGAAGTAGTTTGCGAAACAGTTCCTGTACCAGTTCTTCGCGTAGGCGTTGAAGATACATTCGGTAAATCAGGTCCTGCAGTACAACTCCTTCACGAGTTCGGACTTGACGCTGCAAACATCGTTGCAAAATGCAAACAAGCAGTAGAACTCAAGAAATAATTAAATAACCAAAACAAAAGCTCTGCTTAATCGCAGAGCTTTTTAATTTCATAATCTCTTTTTTTCAATTCTTCAACCAAAGTTATATTATCTGTAATTTCTTTATTAAAATAAATTCCACCAGAACCCAAATCTTCAATTTCGTGATAATCTGACCCCGATGTTACCATAAGGTCATATTTTTTTGCCCACATTTCGGCAATATCATTACTTGAATTGTGTCTTGGGTTACCATTGAATATTTCAACGCCATCAAGAAACTTTGGATTTGTAACTTTCATGCCAATTCTGAAAGGGTGCGCCTGAAATACTAAAAGTCCGTTTTTTTGTGCTAATTCATAGAATGATTTACTATTCATATTAAGAAGATTAGGGTGCTTATATAAAAAGTCTTCTGAAATTCCATATACAAGATAATCGTTTTCGCCCTCGCTTGTACGGTAACGGATTTCCATACCTAAAAGTACAGGAATTCTTCCATTTGCAGTTTTTACTGCAGAACGGTAACCACGAAGAAAAAAATCAATCTTTTTCTTCCAAGATAACAATTCTCTGCCATATTTCATAAATGTTGATGGGCTTAAATGGTCGGTTACAACAATTCCGTCGTAACCAGCTTTTATATATTCTTCAACTGCAACTTCTGCCTTAACATTAGCACAGTTACTTGTGTCTTTTGTGTGAAAATGCATCTCATATAAATATTTTTTCATGATTTCGCCTCAGTTCATTTTCTATTGTTAATATTATATACTCTTATGACCTAAAAGTCGATATTTTTTTACAATTTTACAGTATTTTATATTTGAAAAAACAATGATTTTGTATTATGATATATGTTAGATATTTTCGCATTAATTTCGGAGGTCAATTATGAGTTGTAATTGTCAAAAAGCTAACGATTTCTCACTTCTCGAGCCATGCTTGCAAAAGTATGCAACCGTACCGGGAAGTTTAATCACAATACTTCAAAATGCTCAAGAAATTTACGGTTATTTGCCAGTAGATGAGATTTTACATATCTCACAGCGTACAGGTATTAAAGTAACTAAAATTATGGGCGTTGCAACATTCTATTCACAGTTCAGATTAGAGCCCGTGGGCAAATACCTTATTATGCTTTGTCAAGGTACAGCTTGCCATGTAAACGGCTCATTACAAATTGAAAAAACAATCAATGAATATTTAGGTATTAAAGACGGCGAAACAACAGAAGACGGTCTTTTTACCCTTAAAAATGTTGCTTGTCTTGGTTGTTGTAGTCTTTCTCCTGTAATGATGATTAATGACGAAACTTATGGCTCACTTACTCCCGAAAAAGCAATAAGCATATTCAAAGAGCTACAGAAAGGGGAGAATGCAGAATGAAAATAGCAGTAGGACAAGGCAGTTGCGGTATTGCTGCAGGTGCACAAAAAGCATATGAAGTTCTCCAGTCAACCCTTGATTTGTCAAATAATCAACTTACAGTAACTGGTTGTATAGGTATGTGTTACCTTGAGCCGATAGTTGATGTTTATGCAAATGACGGACTTCACAGATTTGTTAAAGTAAATAGTGAAATCGCAGAAAAAATTGCAAATGCAATCAATAATAACGATTTGTCATCTGTTATAGAATTTGAAATAAGCGATGACGACAAACAATTTTTAGATAAACAAACAAGAATTGCACTTCGTCATTGTGGTGTTATTAACCCTGAAATTATTGAAGATTATACAAATGATGACGGTTATAAAGCCCTCGAAAAAGTCATTACAACAATGTCACCTGAAGATGTAATTGAAGAAATTAAAGTTTCAGGTCTTGCAGGTCGTGGCGGTGCAGGTTTCCCAACTTGGTTTAAGTGGAATGCGGCACGTCAATCAACAGGTGAGAAGAAATATCTTATCTGTAATGCGGACGAAGGTGACCCAGGTGCATTTATGGACCGTGCAGTCATTGAGGGCGACCCTCATAACCTTATTGAAGGTATGCTTATTGGTGCTTATGCTATCGGTGCTACTGAAGCAATAGTTTATGTTCGTGCAGAATACCCACTTGCAATTCGTAGATTACAGAATGCTATCGACCAAGCAAAAGCAAAGGGCTTTATTGGTCAGAATATTATGGGTACTTCATTTTCTTGTGATTTTAGAATCAAAGCAGGTGCAGGTGCATTCGTATGTGGCGAAGAAACAGCACTTATTGAATCCCTTGAGGGCTCTCGCGGTATGCCTCGTCTTAAACCACCATTCCCTGCACAGTCTGGCTATTGGCATAAACCATCAAATATCAATAATGTTGAAACTTTCGCAAATGTAAGTTGGATTATCTTAAATGGTGGCAGCGCTTTTTCTGCTATGGGTACAGAAAACAGTAAAGGTACAAAAGTATTCGCACTTACAGGCAAAATCAAGCGTGGCGGTCTTGTTGAAATTCCAATGGGTAAAACACTTCGTCATGTTATTTTCGATATTGGTGGCGGAATTAAAAATGATAAAAACTTCAAAGCAGTTCAAATGGGTGGACCATCAGGTGGCTGTATTCCTGCAGAATTGCTTGATACAGTAATTGACTACAAAGCATTGTCAGCTACAGGAGCTATTATGGGCTCAGGTGGTATGGTTGTTATGGACGACAGTACTTGTATGGTTGAAATGGCTCGTTTCTTCCTTGATTTTACTGCAAAAGAATCTTGTGGTAAATGTGTTCATTGTCGCCTTGGTACAAAGCGTATGCTTGAAATTCTCACTCGTATTACAGAAGGTAACGGTAAAGACGAAGACATTGACCTTTTAGAAGAACTTTGTCTTGCTATTAAAGATGGTGCGCTTTGTGGCCTTGGTCAGACTGCACCAAACCCTGTGCTTACAACACTTAAATACTTTAAGAATGAATACGTTGAGCATATTCGTGATAAAAAATGTGCTGCCCACGAATGCACAAATCTTCTTCGTTACGAAATCAACGCAGATTTGTGTCGCGGTTGTACTCTTTGCTCAAAGAAATGCCCTGTAAACGCTATTGAGGGCACAGTTAAAAATCCTCACGTTATTGATATGGATAAATGTATCAAGTGTGGTAACTGTAAAACAGCATGTAAATTCAATGCTGTGGAGGTGAAATAATTGAGTATTATATTAACAATCGACGGTAAAAAAATAGTTGCAGAAGAGGGTATGACAATACTCAATGTTGCTTCACAGAATGGTATTAAAATTCCTAACCTTTGCTATGATGGTCGTGTTGAATTATATGGTGCTTGTGGACTTTGTACTGTTGAGGTGGAGGGCAACCCTAAACTTCTTCGTGCTTGTTCAACAAAAGTTACTGATGGTATGGTAGTGCATACTCAAACTGAAAGAGTAAAGGTATCTCGCAAAGTTGCTCTTGAACTTTTACTTTCAGACCATACAGGCGATTGTGTTGCTCCGTGTAGCAAAGCATGTCCTGCAGGTACAGATTGTCAAGGTTATGTTGGACTTATTGCGAATGGCGAATATAAAGAAGCAGTAAAACTTATTAAAGAAAAGTTACCATTACCTGCATCAATCGGCAGAATTTGCCCGCATCCTTGTGAAAAACAATGCAGAAGACAATATGTTGATGAGCCAATCTCAATAGCATTCCTTAAAGGATTTGTTGGCGATATGGACTTGCTTGGCGATACATATATTCCTGAAATCGAACCTGATACCAACAAAAAGGTTGCAATTATCGGTGGTGGTCCTGCTGGACTTACAGCAGCATATTTCTTACGCAAAAAAGGTCATAGCGTAACCATTTTTGAACAGATGGAAAAAATGGGTGGTATGCTCCGTTTTGGCATTCCTGAATACCGTCTTCCAAAGGCAGTTCTCGATAAAGAAATCAAACTTATTGAAGATATGGGTGTCCAACTCAAAAATAATGTAAATATCGGAAAAGATATTTCATTTGACCAGATTAAAAATGATTTCGACGCTACACTTGTTGCAATCGGCGCTTGGAATAGCAGTAAAATGCGAGTTGTAGGCGAAGATTTAGACGGTGTATGGGGCGGTATCGATTTTCTTCGTGAAGTTGCTCTTGGAAATGCACCTGAAATCGGCAAAAATGTTGCAGTCTGCGGTGGCGGTAATACCGCTATGGACGCTTGTCGTGTTGCAGTGCGTCTTGGTGCAGAAAATGTGTATATTATCTATCGTCGTACAAAAGACGAAATGCCTGCTGACCATCAAGAAATCCTTGAGTCGGAAGAAGAGGGTGTAATTTATAAATATCTTACAAACCCAATTGAATTTATAGGTGAAAATGGCAAGCTCAACGGTGTAGTTTTGCAAAAAATGATGTTAGGTGAGCCGGACGAAAGTGGTCGTCGTAGCCCTGTCGCAATTGAGGGCGAAACTGAAGAAATCGCACTTGATTCAGTGATTATGGCAATCGGTCAGTACCCAAATCTCAATGGATTTGAAACACTTGAAGCAACTCGTAAAAACACAATTTGTGCAGACGAGAGCCGATTTACAACATCAGTTGACGGTGTATTCGCAGTTGGCGACGCTACAAATAAAGGTGCCGATATTGCAATTGCCGCAATAGGCGAGGCACAAAAAGCATCAGTTGTAATTGACAGATACTTAAATGGCGAATTTGTAGGTTATAAAAAGCCATATTTTGTTGAGCAAAATAGCAAATCTATTGACTACTCAAAATATGAAAAAGTTGCTCGTGCAAAAATGCCACATATGGCACCTGTAGATAGAAAAACGAACTTTAAAGAAGTTAATTTCGGCTTTACAGAAGAAATGGCTAAAAAAGAGGCAAATCGTTGTCTTGAATGTGGTTGCCACGATTACTTTGAATGTAAACTTATCTCTTATGCAAACGATTATGATGTAAAACCATCAAGATTTGCAGGGGAGAAGCACAACAGAAATCAAGAAAATGCAAATGACCTTATTAGCAGAAATGCAGATAAATGTATTCTTTGCGGACTTTGTGTTCGTGTCTGTGAAGAGGTTATGGGTAAATCTGCAATCGGTCTTATTAATCGTGGATTTAATACTCTTGTTGAACCGGAACTTTCAAAACCACTAAAAGAAACTGATTGTATTGCTTGTGGCCAGTGTGTTGCACTTTGTCCAACAGGTGCGTTACGCGAAAAATCTGCATTTACAAAGAGTGTTCCTGTTAAGGAAAACTCAAAAATAAGTATTTGTACAAATTGTTCTAATCTTTGTGATATTGACTATCGTTACATCGGCTCAACAGTAACAAGAGCATTACCTGTTGATAACGGTATTCTTTGTAAAGGTGGCCGTTTTGGTGTGCTTAGCGAACAAAAGCTCACTACCGATTTTGATGCATTACTTAGGTCTGATACAATTGTAATAAGTGGCAGAACTTCAACAGAAACTGCATTTGTCCTTAAAAAATATGCAGAAAAAAATAATATAGATATTTTCACAACTGCAAAAGAAACAGATGCAAACTACTATGCAATTTCAAAACTTAACATTCCACAGTACAATGGCAATTTTGAAAATGCGATAGAAACTTCGCAATATTGCGAAAATGGCATATTCTTCGATAAATACGGCAATAAGAGATTGCAGAATGCAATCTTTAAGAGTGAAAGCTTCGCAGAGTATATAAACAATAAACTCAATACACCATATAGTGATATCACAGCCGAAGCAGAAAAAGCAGTCAATGCAACTCCAACAGGCAAAATCACAAATGATGAAATCATTAACGCATCAAAACTTTTCAAATAATATTGTATGGCGGGAGTAAACTCCCGCCTTTTTTGTAAATAATATGTAAATAAATAATCATTATCTTGCTAAAATTTTTCAAATATGCTATTATAATTCAAGGTGAATGATATGAGAATTACTGAAAAACTTATGGTTAAAGACCAGTTAGTTTCTTTTGAGGTTTTCCCTCCAAAAACTGACTCTGCATTCGATAGTATCGAATGGTCTGTACGTGAACTTGCTGCATTTAACCCCGATTTTATGAGTGTTACATACGGTGCAGGTGGTGGCACAAGTCAATACACAACTAAAATTGCATCTTTAATCAAAAATCGTCTTGATACAACAGCACTTGCTCACCTTACTTGTGCGTCAACTCCAAAAGACAAAATTGACAGTATTCTCGATTCTCTTAAAGAAAATCATATTGATAACATTCTCGCTATGCGTGGCGATATACCAAAAGATTTTGTAAAACCCGAAGGGGAATATTATACTTACGCGTCAGATTTAGTATCAAAAATCAAAGATTATGGGTATTTTGATATTGGTGGGGCTTGTTATCCTGAGAGCCACCCTGAATGTGATAGTTTAGAAAAAGATATTGACCACCTTAAAATCAAAGTTGATTGTGGCGTGGATTTTCTTATAACACAGCTTTTTTATGATAACGAATTGTTCTACTCATTCCTTGATAAAGTCCGTAATAAAGGCATTATTGCCCCAGTATTTGCAGGAATTATGCCAATTACAAATATTAAACAAGTTGATAGAATTATTGGCCTTTCAGGAACAAAACTCCCAAAAGAAGTATCAGATTTTCTTGAGAAATATAAAGATAGTCCAGAAGATTTAGAAATAGCAGGACTTGACTTTGCAATCAAACAAATCAACGATTTGTTATATAACGGAGTCAATGGTATTCACATTTACACAATGAATAAACCGTATGTTGCTAGAACAGTACTAAAGGGGATTAACAAATAATTTATGTTCGGATATGTAACTGTTTATAAACCTGAACTAAAAGTTAAAGAATATGAGGCATATAAAGGTGTTTATTGTACTCTTTGCAAAGAAATGGGCAAAGAATACGGTGTTTTTTCACGATTTCTTTTAAGCTATGACGGTGCATTCTATGTGCTTTATAAAATGGGTCTTGCAAACGAAAATGTAACTGCAGAGAAATCTTGCTGTACCTTTAACCCTTGGAAAAAATGTGTGAAAATTACTTGTGAAAGTGATATTTATAAACTCGCAAGTACAATTACAGTTGTTCTTGCATATTTTAAGCTTGTTGATAATCTTAAAGACAGTAAAGGCATAAAAAAACTGCTTTTATATTTGCTCTTACCATATTTTTCATTTCTTAAAAGAAAAGCACTAAAAAAATACCCTGATATTTTCAATGAAATTGAAAAGGGTATGAGTGAGCAATTTAAAATCGAAAAAGAAGAAAAAATTTCACTGGATAAATCTGCTCATCCAACTGCAAAAATGTTAGGTTGGCTTTTTAGCTTTAACGAGTGCGAAGCAACAAAACAATCTGCATACGATTTCGGTTATCAGTTAGGCAGAGTGGTTTATTTTCTTGATGCTTTTGACGATTACGAAAAAGATATTAAAGAAAATACTTATAATCCTTTGAAAAATGAAAAAGATTATATTGAAACTGCAACAATGTCAATAAATTTGTCAGTTGGTGCCTTATCGCAAACTTTCGAAAATCAAAGTAAAAATCAGTTTAGTCCTATAATCGAAAATGTAATTTTTGATGGATTAAATTATCAGCTTGAAAGAATAACAAAGAAAAACCGAGGTGAAAATAATGAATAACCCTTATGAAGTTTTAGGCGTTGAAAGAGATGCAACAGAAAAAGATATTATGGATGCTTACCGAAGAATTGCAGGTGAAATCAACGGCTCTACTATTCCTGATTTTGAAAGAACTCGTCGTATGGATGAGCTTAACAATGCTTATGATATAATCTTAAACGACTTAAGAGGAACATCGTCTTATGCTCAAAATACAAGTTCGTCAAGTCAACAGAATTATAACTATTCTAATAATTATTCGCAGTTTTCAGATGTTCGCCAACAAATCAATAGCGGACGCCTTGAAGATGCAGAAATGATTCTTGACGGTATTCATCCCAGTGTTAGAAATGCAGAATGGCATTATCTTAAAGGTGTTATTCATCAGCGTCGCGGTTGGCTTAATGAGGCATATCGTCATTACCAGACTGCTTGCTCAATGGACCCACAAAATCGTGAATATGCCGCCGCATTTAATAGTATAAATAATAATGCAAACGGCGGTTATAGAACAACTCGCAGACAAAGTAATTCAAATGGTTGCGACAGTTGTGATATCTGTTCAGGTCTTCTTTGTGCTGATTGTTGTTGTGAATGTTGTGGTGGGGATTTGATTCCGTGTTGTTGATATGAATAAGAAAAATTTTAATGCATTTAAGGTAGCACTTGGCGGCGTTGTTTCTGCATTGTCAGTTGTATTGATGTTTTCAACTGGGCTGTTTTCTACACTTACTTATGCAATTCCTGCTATGGCGGGAATGCTGCTTATTGTTATATCTATTGAGATAAGCCCTAAGTTTGCAACTGTTGTTTATATTGCGGTATCTATGTTATCATTGTTGGTAGTTGCCGATAAAGAAGCCGCAGTTATGTATGCCGCATTTTTTGGATATTACCCAATAATAAAAGGATTCATAGAGAAAAAATTGAGCGGTGTTGCTGAGTGGATTGTAAAGTATGTTATATTCAATATAGCAGTTATATCTGCATACTTTGTGGTTTCAAAAATCTTTATGATTTCCTATGAAGATTTAGGGTCTTTAGGCAAGTACGCAATGCCGATTTTCCTCGCGGTATGTAACATCGTATTTGCCCTTTACGATATTGCATTGACAAGAATTTTGTCTGCATATATTTATAATTGGAGAAAATACATTAAAAGGATGTTTAAGTAAAATGCCCAGAAGAATTCCTGATATGTACGAACGAAAAAACAATGTTAAGTATGATTTTGAAAGTATTGCATTAAAGGAGAAAGCAAAACCGAAGAAAAAGAAAAAAGACAATCCTCACGAAGGTCACCGAGAAAGGGTTCGAAATCGTTTCAAAAAAGAAGGCATTGATAATTTTGACGACCATCAAATATTAGAAATGCTTTTATTTTATGCAATACCGCGTGGTGACACAAATGAAACTGCTCATCAGTTAATTGATGAGTTTGGCTCAATATCAAATGTGTTTGATGCTTCACTTGAGGAATTATGTAGGGTTAAAGGTGTTGGCGAAAACAGTGCAATGTTAATTAAGCTTATGCCACAACTTTATAAAAAATATGAAGTAGACAAATTAAAAGATAAAGATGTGCCTCTAAATAGTGCTGCATTAGTTGCAAAATATGCCGCAAAGCATTTTGTGGGCGTAACAGAAGAAAGATTGTATTTAATGTGCCTTGATTCAACTAGTAATTTATTGAGGTTTACAGAAATCAGTAAGGGTGATAAAAGCCGTACTAAAATTAATTTAGGTACAATCGCACGGATTGCTTTTGAGGCAAAAGCTGTTAGCTTGATTTTAATACATAATCATCCGTCGGGAATTATGGCACCATCAAAAGCAGACGTTGACATTACAATAAAAGTTGAAAGTATTATTCATGACCTTGGAATGCGTTTAAGTGACCATATAATTATAGGTAATGGTGATGATTATTTCTCATTCCGTAATAGCGAAAAATGGAGACATTTATTCCGATAATTTTAAGGGAACATATAAATTTATGTTCCCTTATCTATTGACAATTATGAAATAATTTCATATAATATCAAAGGTGAATATTTGCCGGTGTGATGGAATTGGCAGACGTGCAGGACTCAAATCCAGTGGTAGCGATACCGTACCGGTTCGACCCCGGTCACCGGCACCAAAACAAAAAGGGCTTCTGTGGAAGCCCTTTTTGTTTTGTATTTTTTACTATTCAGTATTCATTCTTCACTATTCACTTTTTTTGGCTTCTTCAACAAATAATATTAATCGCCCATTTCTTGTTTTATTGACATGCATATCTCGAATTGATATAATATTTAAAAAGTAGGTGAGTATATGTCTAAACACAAGCAAAAGAAACAAAGAGAATATTTTCCACCGCCACTCTCAAAACTTGATATATTTGTTTACAATATAATAATTGTTGCTATTGTACTTCTTACAATAGCGGCATTCTTTGGCATCTTCTATGTTATAGAAGTAATAGGTTATGCAGATGAAAATATAATGCTTACTTGTAGTAGATGGTCAGTACTGTTACTTGCACCTGCATTGTTGATTACCTTTCTTCCGTTGTTGAATTTCTTTGCAACGGGATTCAATGAGAAAAGGCCTATTTTTGGCAATAAAAATGTAAATTACTTTTCCACAACACGATATGCTAAAGCTGAATTTTTATTCAAAAAGAAAAGCAATTCAAAAGACAAAAAAACTAAAGTTATATTGGTATTAGTACTTGCAGTAGTTGTGGTAATCTGTATGGTGTTTGGTTTGCTTGGCAGAAACTCTATTGATAATAATGGTGAAATAAAAGTTTATTCAGTTTTCAACACAGTAAAAAAAGAATATTCACTTGACGATATTTCAAAAGTAACTATTGAAATTGGTGAAGAATACTCAAGATACGGTGGATATATAGCTAATTGTTTTGTCGATGTAGAAACTATAAATGGAAAGAATTTTGATTTTGTTACTATTGAAGCAAATTGGAATAAGTATAAAATTCCTGAAAAAATCGCCAATATTTCAACACTTAAAACAGTTTTTGATAATAACAACATTCCTGTAGCCGTTGTGGGCGAAGAATATATAGATAATTTTGTAGAATATTATGAATTATCAGAACAAGAAAGAACATTTCTTACTGAATTATTTGAATAATATTGCTTAAAAGCTCTGCATTTAGCAGAGTTTTTATTGCATTTTGCAATTTAATGTGTTAAAATATTCACATATTTTTTGGAAGGGGAATCTTTTATGGATTTAAGAAAGATTATTGAGAAAAAGAACGATGCTGCCCAGTTTATGATTGATGAAATCACTCATATCTGCACTAAGTTTGAAAAAAGAGCACCTGGCTCAAAAGGTGAACAACAAGCTTGTGAATATATGGCAGACCAGTTGAAAGATTTAGGTTGTGACGAAGTTTATGTTGACGAGTTCAAAGAAAATCCTGACTCATTCTATGGTTGGATTTACTTTACAATTACTTGTTGTTTCTTAGCACTCGCATCTTATTTCTTTGCACCGGTGCTGTCAATCGTGTTTATTGCACTTGGTCTTCTTCTTTGTGTATTACAATTTGGTCTTTATAAAAAGACAGTAGATAAGCTTTTCAAAGAAGAAATCGGACATAATGCAGCTGGTTTTAAAAAACCAACAGGTGAAGTTAAAAGAAGAATTATCTTCAACGGTCACCCTGATGCAACTTGGGAATGGCCTTTCAAATATAAGTTTACATACCTTGGATTTGACATTCATATGATGCTTTGCTTTGTTGGTGCATTCTACACAATCGGTATTGCAATTGCCAATGTTGCAGGCGCTTTTGCAGAAAATCCTGAACTCGCAACAAAGCTTGGTCTTGGTGGTCTTGCTTTTGTTCCTTTCTGGTTTGGTCTTTACTTTATGTGGAACAAAAAGAGAGTTGTTGACGGTGCTAATGATAATCTTTCAGGTTGTTATATCGGTATTGCAATTCTTAAAGCACTTAAAGAAGAAGGAATTGAATTTGAAAATACAGAAATCGGTGTTGTTCTTACCGGTTCTGAAGAATCAGGTCTTCGTGGTGCAAAAGCATGGTGTGAAGCACACGCTCATGAATTCAATGATGTTCCAACATTCGTTTATTCTTACGATACAATCACACAACCTGAATGTATGCAGGTTAACTATCGTGACCTTAACTCAACAGTTAAAGTTGATAAAGATGTTTCAGACCTTTATTATGAAGCATGTCAGGAACTTGGCATCCATTGTGGTAAAGGTGTAGTTCCACCACTCGGCGGTGCTACTGACTCAGCAGCATTTGCACAGGCAGGTATGCGCTCAACAGGTGTTACAGCACTTAATCACGCTCTTCCTGATTTCTACCACACACGTCTTGATACACCTGAAAAACTTAATAAGGGTTGTCTTGCAGATTGTTTTGCAGCGAGTGTTAAAACTCTTGAAATGTTTGACAATGGTGCTAAACAGTAATTTTATAAAATTTAGACTCTCCTATGAAAATAGGGGAGTTTTTTATATGCTTTCTGTTCATTTTTTGTTAAAATATCATTGAAATCAACAAAGTGTTGTGTTATAATTACAGTATTATATTTATGAAAGAGGGATTTTATGAAAATCAATGACCTTTTGCATAAAGTTTACGGTACGAATCCTAATGACCCATCAAGTCTTCAACCTAAAGAAGCTCTTGCTTATGGTATTGCAGGTTTCGGCCAAAACTTTATTTGCACAATTATCGGTTCATATCTTACAATCTTCTTAACAGATGCACTCCTTTTTGGTGCTGAAGGTGTTACAATTGGTACTCTTACAGGTT
>JAGBSJ010000034.1 GCA_017631955.1 Clostridia bacterium | reverse complement strand
GAAAATGCTTTCTATGACCCTAATGATAAATATGGTTTAAGTGAAACTGCATATCAATTTATTGCAGGTGTTCTTCACCACGTAAAAGCAATTACTGCAGTTGCAAACCCACTTGTAAACTCATATAAGAGATTGGTTCCAGGCTTTGAAGCTCCTGTTTACATCTCATGGTCAGCATCAAACCGTTCAGCGCTTATCCGTGTTCCAGCAGCTCGCGGAATGGCAACTCGTGTTGAACTTCGTTCAGCAGACCCATCTTGCAACCCATATCTTGAAATGGCTCTTTGTATTGCAGCAGGTCTTGATGGTATCAAAAAGGGTATGAAAGCACCTGAAGGTATCACAACAAATATCTATGATATGACAAGAGAAGAAAGAAAAGCAAACGGCATTGAAAATCTTCCAAGCACATTGCAAGAAGCAACAAGAGAATTCGAAAAGAGCGAATTTGTGAAAGAAGTTCTTGGTGAACATATCTTCACAAAATATCTTGCAGGTAAAAAGCAGGAATGGAAGAGCTACACAACAAGAATTACAAAGTGGGAAATCGACGAATATCTCACAAAATATTAATAAATATTTAGATACGGCGAAGATAGTTCTTTGCCATATTTTTTATTGACTATTTCTGGTATTTATGCTATGATTTATACATATCTTTGTATATAAAAGGAGAAAATATTATGGCAGTTTTAAAAGACATCGACAAGGCAGCAGAGTCAAAAGGTTCTTTCCTTGTTACAGTTTGGCAGTTCGTTAAGTTTATCGTTGTAAGTCTTCTTGCAATGATAGTTCAGTTCGTACTTCTTAACACACTTCACCTTATTCCAGCAATCAAAGACCTTTATACACAAGAATTCAGCTGGTGGGTATTTGTTTATCCGGTAGCAGTTGGTGGCCTTGGCTACTTTATCGTCAGCAATGTTGCTAACATTATCGCACAGATTGTTGCTTTCTTTGTTAATAAAGAAAAAACATTTAACTCAGGTGCAAATGTTGCAGTTGCTCTTCCAATTTACATTGTTTTCACAATCGCACTTATCTTTTTCTCAGCATGGCTTAACCCAACACTTAAAGGTGTATTCGTTGGTTTTGAGTGGTGTGACGAAGTTCTTGCTAAGAACATTGCTACAATGATTTGTTCAGCAGTTCAGTTCTTCCTTTATTTCCCAGTTGATAAAATTCTTTTCCACAAGAAAAAGGAAGAAAAGGCAGAAGACGCTGAATAATTTGACCTTTGAAAAAACTACCCTACACCATTTGGCGTAGGGTATTCTTTTAGGTGGTTTTATGGACAAAAAAACAAAAACACTTATTTTTAAAGTTTTGAAAAACACAATATCATTATTATTGTGTGTGACCGCAACGGTTTCAATGCTTGGTGCAACTCTTATAAGTGTTGCAAGGGATTATTTGCAGTCCGAACAGTTTTATGAACAAATTGAAACTACAGATTTAAGTTCAGTTAAATTTGTGGTTAATAACTCAAAAGTTACAGTGTTAGATTTTGTTCGTGCTAAAGCATCTGATTATCTTGAAAATCAAATGCCATCGTCCTTTTTCCCAATAGGCAATTATGCGGTTGACAAACTTGTAACACCATTACTTGTGAAGAATATAATTAAAAATGAAGTTTATGGTCTTCTCGATTATTTTCTCAACACAAGCGTTACAGACGCCGAGTACAGAATTGAAAATGGTGTAACAATTCAGAATAACGAAGAACTCAATATTGATAATGCCAGAACTGTTGAAGAAGCAATCAGTATTTATGCCCGTAAATTTGTACTTCAAAGTATAGAAAATGTGTCTGGAATGTCAACTGATAAACTTATTATATTGATTTCAGAACAAACAGTATCAAAACTTATTACCCTTGCGGTAATTTTACTTGTAATACTTGTTGCTATCAATATTACAACTATCTTTAATTTGTTGCTTTATGGCGGATTTGTAGGTGTTCTTTACGGAGCAGTAATTAAAATAGCACAAAATAAGTTTGACCAGTGGAATGCAGGGCTTGAAGATTTGGTAGGTTATGTATTCTTAAAACCATTGGCTGATGCATACTCACCAAATGCCACAACAGGATTTATAGTTGGTATTATTCTTATTGCTTTGTTTGTTGGTGTGTATTTCCTATTCAAAAACTTTGTAAATAAAGATAAAACTGAAGAACAAAAATAGAATAAAATTAAATCCCACTCATTTAGAGTGGGATTTTTTTATTGTGAAACAACAAGGTTCTGGGGTACCTGTCCGCATTTTTAATGCGTTGACGGGTCGGGTTTTTATCTTTTAATCAATTTTCGCATTTTCATATAACCCTTTTTAAGAATTGGTAAGCCCTTTTCCATAAGGTTATATTTGAAATTGTTAATCTTAAGGTCAAATTCGCCAGCATATTCAATTATAATTGGATTAAACTGACTCTTAAATTCATAAAGACCATCATCAAGTGTGCCTGCAATACCACCTAAATCAAGAAAATCGCAACCATTTTCAGTGGTGAGAACACATTGTTCACAAAGTCCACAGAGAGTAGCACAGAATGATGAAAATACGTTCAAATCAGAGCCCGCATATAAGTACTCTGCAATTCGCACACCTGTTTTATTAGGTGGGTAAACTGTAAGCAACGCCGCAAGTGGAATAATATCGCCACGCTCGTTAAGTACCTTTTTAGCATCTTCAATCTGTTCTGTGATTTTCTCGCGCATATCAGGTTCTTTTTCATAGCGTTTCTCAAGATTTTCAATGTAAGTGTTTACATTACATCTTTCAAAAGCAAAAAATGCTTTGTCGCCGAATGCATCTGCAAGAATTGAAAAGTATTCTTCGTTTCTTAAAGAAATCTGTTGTCTTGCCTCTGTGTTACTCAAAATCTTCTTGAAAAGCGCAATGTTTTCAGGTGTATGCTCTGCACCTTCATAATAAAGACCACGAGCAGGTTGAAAATTACCCAAATATTTGCGGATTTTCTGTTTGTAATTTTTCTTGAATTGTGGAGCAGCAAGGGGAGTGCCCTTCGCATCTTTTAACGGAATAAGTGCGTTAAAACGAGGTTGAATTGCATCGCCTATATTCATAACAAACCCTTTGTGCTCAAATCCGTTATTTACAAGTGTATCAAACTCAATTTTACCACGCTCTAAATCAAATGGGTCAAAGAAATTGTCAGTTGGAATATCAGGTAAAATCTTGTTAACAACAATAGCGGGGTCGGTTTTAAGAAGATAGATGTTTCTACTCTTGCAAAATTCTTTAGCACCATCGCGAAATGCTCTAACTGCATCACTGTCAGTTAAATCCATAACAGGACCGCGAGGACAGTAAGCATAGTTGAACCCTGGCATAAGTGTACGAATAAGTATAAGCGCAACACCACAAAGTGTGTCGTCTTTATAAATACCGCAAAAACTGTTTTTCCAGTTGCTTTTAAGTTTTGTCCATTCTTCTGTCTGCTGAATAGGTGCAAAAGAGGAGTTTTCAATAAATTCAGTAAATTCCTTTATTGGAATATCTGCTTTAAACTGATACATAATTTTCAACCTTAAATCTTTTTCTGAATAGTTTTGAGTATTTTATAACCCTTAAAAATAAGCTCATAAAGTGCAAATTGTGTCTTGTTGATAATCAGGTCAAATTCGCCGATTAACTCGTGTACATCCGCATTAAAACCACGCTTAAAGTCAAATAAACCGTAGTTTTTAGAATCTTCGCTAAAATTACCGTCAATACCATAAAAATTAAACTTGTCATAGCCATTTTCTGTGGCAAATTTAATCATTTCATATTGTAATAAATATTGAGAGTTGTATTTCATAAACGGCTTGTAACTTGCACCGAAAAGATACACAACTTCTTGTGCATAAAGCATATACCAACCGCCTGCAATAATTTTCTTATCGCCGTATTCATTTACATCTGCCGTGAGTGTCTCAATCTTTTTAACAATGCTTTCTTGTTGCGACTTTATTTCATTGTATTCATTAATATTTTTAGGATTACCCTCAATGACTGTAAGACGTTTTGCATTTTTCTCAAATCTTGCCTTTGTGAAATCAAGTAATTCTTTAAGATTAACCTCTGCTAAAAGTACCTTAACTGCATTTTCGCGATTGAGCACTTTGAACATTTCCTGGTAATAGGAGAGTGGACGGTCAACAAATTCTCGTCTTTCAGCGGTGTGCTTCATAAGATTTTTGAACTCAATAAGATTGTTTTCATCTGCCTCTATAAGAGTGATAAAATTTTTCTTACTGTTGTTGATGCCCCATTTTGTACCACTACGGAATGTCTTAAATAATTCATCAATAGTTTTACCTTTAATGTCAAGAACAGAAATCCAACGTGGTTCTAAATCCTTTTTCTCGTCCATATCAACATAAAATCCGTAGTGCTTGTAGCCCAAAGATTTCAGTTTTTCCATTAAAGCGTCATTTTTTGTGCCGTCTATAATGTTGCCGTGAATATCGCGGAGTTGATAATCAACATAAGGATTAATTTTTAAGAATGCCACATTCTGCTTTTTGAGATATTCTTTGATTTCTTTTGTGAATTCCTCGAGTAACCCAAAGTTTTCGTAATCCATTAAGAATCCACGTGGAGCATATGCGAATTTAATAATGCCTTTAATGCTTTTGAATAACAATACAGTAGCAACTATGATTTTGCCGTCTTCTTTAACGCCTAAAATCTTACCAGACCAACCGTTTTGCTCTTTAATTTCAATCCAGTAAGGGGATTGAAAGAAAAGTGCTTGCGGATTACTACTGCAGAAATCAATAAATTCCTGTTTTTCTAATTCAACAATTTTCATTTTGAAATAGTTCCTTTAACTTTCTTTAACAACTTGTAAACATCATAGAATGGGCCTGTTTTAAGCTCAAACTGGCCAATGTATTCAGTAACATTTGGCTTGAATCCCTTTTTGAATTCATAGATGCCATAGTATTCATTGTCTGGATTAAAATCACCTGTAATTCCATAGAAATTGCAGTATTCAAATCCCTCTTTGTATGCCTCTTTAATGTGATGCTCATACATTAAGTATTTAGGAGTAAACTGACGGTATTCCATCAATACACCGCTTGAGAGTGTAAGATATTCATTACCGCTACGAAGTGAAAGAAGACAACCGATTGCTTTGCCGTTTGGGTTTTCTTTCTTGAATTCTTCTGCTTTTTCAAGTTCTTTTTCATATTTCTCAACTTGACGGATTGCTTCTTCCTTCTGATTAAGAAGACGCTCGCCTGCAGTGAGTTTTTCTAATTTTGCGATTACACTTTCGTAATTCTTTTTAGCGTTATCGAGTAGACTCTTTGTATGCTCATAATAGATATTCGGCTCAAGATAAGCCACATAAATAGTCATAAGGTCTTTCATGTGCTTATACATTTTTTGATAATAACTAAGACTTCTGTAGAAGAAATTGCGACGCTTTGAAGTAGTTTCAAAAATTTCTGCCATAACCTCAAGGTCTTCAATAGTACCTTCTTTAACTAAAAGACCTTTTTTAATGCATGAGTTAATGTTTTTGCGAGTCTGTTTTGAAAATCTTGACTTTTTAGTTTCATAATCTTCATCAAGTTTCATATGACAACACCATCTTACCTGTAAGGCATCAAGATAAATGTTGAATCCGTAATGCTTGTAGCCCAATTCAATAAGATTATTTACCGCCTCGTCATTTGGATTATCATCTTCCATAATTTCGCCTTCAGATGTGCGGATTCTGTAAAGCACATTAGGGTCAATAGTAAGCATAAATCCGCCGTGCTTTTTAATGTATTTTTTTAGCTCTTCTGTAAAGAATGCGAGTAATTCTTTGTTGTGGTAATCAACAATAAGACCGCGTGGTGCATAGAATTGACTCTGACCTAAAATGGTTTTGTCTTGCAAAATCATTGAGCCCGCAATAATCTTATCATCTTGTTTAATGCCCACAAAATGAACTATGCTACCATATTCTTTTTTTAGTTCAGATAACTCCACACTCTGCATAAAAGATGCCTGTGGATTACCCTTTAAAAATTCGCGGTATTCATCTGCTGTCAAAACACAGAATTTCATTAAATCACCTTAATCTAAATTTCAAAAAATCAAAAGTTATACTATATATTATCAACTAAAAATTTTATCATATTACCCACATTTTGTCAATGAAACGAGAAACTTATAATGGGCTTTCGAATCCACCCCTTTTAATCTCAAAAAGAAAAATAAGAGTCTTCCAAAAGGAAAACTCTTATTTTTGGTGGGCAGGGGTGGATTCGAACCACCGAAGTCGTCGACGGCAGATTTACAGTCTGCTCCCTTTGGCCACTCGGGAACCTACCCATATTAAATTTGCAAAAAAATGGAGCTGGTGGACGGACTCGAACCCCCGACCTGCTGATTACAAATCAGCTGCTCTACCAACTGAGCTACACCAGCGTCTCAACGCTTGAATATAATATCATAACAAATTCAGTTCGTCAAGTCTTTTTTTAAAGTTTTTTAAATTTTTTTGACAAAATTTTTATTATGTTGATTTGCGTTATTTTTTATATTAAAATATTATTATAGTATTAATAAAATAGGTGGTATTTATGAAAATCTCTACCGAAATAGATTCAATCGCGTTACATATCGGCGAAGAAAAAGCTGTTGAACTTGTGGCGAAAACCGGTTTCGACGCTTGGGATTTCTCACTTTTTCAGATGTGCGAAAAACAGAACGGTGTGTTAGTGCCTACAAATCATCCAACAGCACAAAGTGAATATCTTGCTTTTGCACGAAAACTCCGCAGAATCGGTCTTGATAACGGAATTATTTGTAATCAAGGTCATGCGCCATTCCCAAGTAATCCCCAAAGTGCAGATTATCTTAAAAGGGCTATTGAGTGTGTTGCAGAGGCAGGGGGGAGCATTTGTATAATCCATCCTATGAATGATGGCACACCAGAAGAAAATGCGGAAATGTATTTTGAACTTCTGCCATTTGCTAAAGAATATAATGTGAAAATCGCAACTGAAAATATGTGGAATTGGTTGCCTGATGCAGAACACTCTTCTTTTGCTGCTTGTGCTACACCTGAAAGTTTTAACGCTCATCTTGATGCAGTGAATGACGACTATCTTGTTGCTTGCCTTGATATTGGCCATGCCGAAATGAAAGGTAGCAATACCACAGCTGTAGAAATGATAAAAGCATTAGGTAGTCGCCTTAAAGCGTTGCACATTCACGATAACGATAAATTGCACGATTCCCATCAACTTCCGTTTTCAATGAATATTGATTTTGTTCCAATTGTGAAAGCACTTAAAGAGATTAACTACGACGGCTATTTCACTCTTGAAGCAAGTTATTATATTGAAAACCTGAAAAATCCTGATATTCCTAAATGTGTGCAAAAACTTAAAGATTCTGCACGAAAACTTGCAGATATGTATGAAAATATGTAATGAAGGAGAGTTTGCTATGAAATGTCCTTATTGTAATGCAGAAATGGAAAGTGGCTATATAGGTCAAAGTGAGTTGTTTGTTCCGATTACTTGGGTTTCAGATAACGTAAAAGAAGATGCAATTCTGCCTGTACACAAAACAATAAAATTAACTGCTATGCTTAAAGGCGGCAGAATAGCAACGCACCATTGTGAAAACTGTAAAAAGTTTATAATTGACGAAAATGATATTGAAAGATAAAAAATGACCTTGCAAATCTGCAAGGTCGTTTTTGCTATTAAATTACTTTAATATCTCACCAACATCGTTGAGAATGTATTTTGGTCTGTATGGGAATAAATCAATATTTTCCATTGATGTAACACCGCTAAGTACAAGTACAGTGTCAACATTTGACTCAATACCCGCGATAATATCAGTGTCCATTCTGTCGCCAATAAATGCGATTTCTTCACTATGGCAATCAAGCTTGCGAAGTCCGTGGCGAAGCATCAACGGATTTGGTTTACCAACAAAATATGCCTTTTTGCCTGTCGCAATTTCAATAGGAGCAATAAGTGAACCTGTAGCAGGCATAATTCCTCTTTCGGTAGGGCCTGTAATATCAGGGTTAGTACCAATAAGTTTTGCGCCTTTAATCACTAATTCAATTGCTTTTTCAATTTTTTCAAAATTATATGTTCTTGTTTCGCCCACAACTACATAATCAGGGTTA
The DNA here is from genome assembly GCA_017631955.1 of Clostridia bacterium. Classification (GTDB taxonomy): domain Bacteria; phylum Bacillota; class Clostridia; order Oscillospirales; family Acutalibacteraceae; genus Fimenecus. The sequence goes on along the minus strand of JAGBSJ010000034.1, from coordinate 71,210 downwards.
ACATCATTCATATAAATTCCTTGGTCATAAAGTGCTTTTGTAAGAGCCGCTTCACCAATAACATAAGCAGTACAGTTTGGCTTTTGAGCACTCAAAAATGCCGCAGTAGCCATAGCGCTTGTGTAAAAATGGTCTGCCGATACTTTAAGACCCATTCTTTCAAGCTTCATGCTTAATTCGTGGGGAGTTTTTTCAGGACTGTTTGTAAGAAAAACGAATTTTTTATCGTTGTCAATCATCCAGTTTACGAATTCCGCAACTCCGGGAAGAATTTTATTACCGTGATATATAACACCGTCCATATCACTTATAAAACCTTTTTTATCTAAAAGATTATTCATAAGAATACCTCCGTTAAGGTTAATGCTAATCTTATTTAATTTTAATGCAAAAAATCCCAAAAGTCAATTATATACTATTGATTATATTGGCTGAATTTGTTAAAATATCAGTATTATTTTTAAGGAATGACAAAAATGATTGCAATAATTGACTATGGCGCAGGTAATCTTCAAAGTGTGAAAAAGGCGTTTGATTTTATTGGTGCCGAAAGTGTAATAACAGATAATCCCGAAGTAATCAACGCTTGTGACAAAATTTTACTCCCAGGTGTTGGGTCTTTTGGCGATGCTATGGACTCAATGGCTAAAAACGGGCTTGTAGAAACCGTTAAGCAAAACGCTTTAAGTGGTAAACCATTTTTAGGCATATGTTTGGGACTTCAACTTTTGTTTGAAGAATCAGAAGAATCTCCGGGTGTTAAAGGACTCGGTATTTTCAAAGGCAAAATCAAAAAGTTTTCGCCTGATATGGGTCTTAAAATTCCGCATATCGGTTGGAACTCGTTAGAGATTAAACAAAACGATACTCTTTTTAAGGGTATTCCCGAAAACAGTTATGTTTATTTTGTCCATTCCTATTATCTTCATGCAGAAGATGAAAACGACATTGCAACTGTTACAAATTACGGTATTGATTTTCACTCTGCAGTAGGTAAGAACAATGTTTTTGCAACACAGTTCCATCCAGAAAAAAGTGGAGATGTGGGCTTGCAAATTCTTAAAAATTTCGCATCAATGGAGGTAAAATAATGTACGCTAAAAGAATTATACCTTGCCTTGATGTTAAAAACGGACGCGTTGTAAAAGGCGTTAGTTTTGTTAATATTCGTGATGCAGGCGACCCTGTAGAATGTGCAATTGAATACAATAAAAAAGGTGCCGACGAACTTGTTTTGCTTGATATTACCGCTACTCACGAGGGTAGGGGTACAATGCTCGAAATTGTTCGTCAGGTTGCCGATAATATATTTATTCCATTTACAGTTGGTGGCGGAATTCGTACTGTTGATGATTTTAAGGAATTACTTCGTGCAGGTGCTGATAAAATTTCAGTAAACTCTGCTGCAGTGCGAAACCCTGACCTTATAAATGAGGCGGCGTATAAATTTGGTAGCCAATGTGTAGTTTGTGCTATTGATGCAAAACGAAACGATAGGGGATGGGAAGTTTACCTTAATGGCGGTAGAATCCCAACAGGTATTGATGCTGTTAAATGGGCAGAAGAAGCAGTTAAAAGGGGAGCAGGCGAAATACTCTTAACAAGTATGGATTGCGACGGACAAAAACAGGGCTATGATAACGACCTTAACCGTGCAGTTTCTGAATGTGTAGGTGTGCCTGTAATCGCATCAGGTGGCGCAGGCGCAAAATCTCATTTTCTTGATGCTTTCAATGAAGGCAGAGCAGACGCAGTTTTAGCCGCATCACTTTTCCACTTCAACGAAATCCCAATTATGGACTTAAAACATTATCTTAAAGATAACGGAATATCAGTAAGATTATAAAGCGCAAAATGCAAAACGCAAAGTGTAAAATGTAGGGGCTGACGACTCGGCATCCCGAAATATAAAAAGTAGGGGACAATGCCCACATAGTCCCGTTAACTGTTGTTGATTTATTGAATTTTGTATGATATAGTTTATTTGTAAATAAATTGTATAAGGGTGATTGCATTGATGAATTTTATTGTTATAATGAAATTTTATGTAATAGGACTTTTAGTAATAACAGTTATTTCTTTGACATTTAGTATTCTTGCTTTTTCAGGTAAGAATATGTTTTTGAGCAGTGCGTACATAAAGGCAACTGCAGAAGAACGAGAAAAGCTAAATAAAAAAGCATTAAGAAAGCAAACTGCAATATTTTTTCTTTTACTTGCAATTACGACACTTTCAAATGCACTTGTTTTTTTAGTTAGTGCGTTGTTTAGATATATACATTTTGCAATGCTTGTTGTGACGATTGTATATTACGTGGTTTCAAACAAAAAGTTTAAAAACAATAAATAAATCTATAAATTAAAACGGCGAGGGAAACCTCGCCGTTAATTTTGCGCTTTGCGTTTTGCATTCTGCATTTATTCAATTACTGTGCAAACCTCATCAATTGCTTTTCTTACCTTATTTCTCGGCTTTTCATCTGCTGAATAGCCCGTTGCAATAACAAGGCGGATTTTATCTTCTATTCCAAAATATTCACGGACTTTATCTTCTTCAACCATACCGATAATGCAAGTGCCAAGTCCTAAATCTGCCGCTTGTAAGCAGTAATGTGCAACTGAAAGGCCAATATCATTTTCAGCCCATTTCTGACTATTTCTCACTTTTTCAATAACAAAAGATTTAAGTGTTGCAGGTCTTTCTGTAACAATAGCAAATGCAGGACAATTCTGCACAAACTTGTTAGCTCCATTTGGCTGGATGCAATCTCTTATTTTTTCTGCATTTTCTCCACCGTTTACAATATAATATTTCCATGGTTGAGAATTGCAAGCAGATGGTGAAAGACGAGCAGCATCAACACATTTAATGAGCAAATCTGTATTAACTGGCTCGCCGTTATAATTTCTGCAACTTTCTCTTTTCAAAATAAGTTCACTAAACATAACAATAACTCCTATTTTCAAGTTATAATAATTATATATCATTTTTTATTTTCATTCAACAATTTATTGTGGACTTTTACAAAAATTTTTGTTAAAATAATATCATGTAATTAGGAGTGATTATATGGCACATCTTTCTCTTGATAAAAACTGTTTTTTAATGACCGAATTGTATGAGCTTACAATGGCAAACGGTCTTTATATGAGTGGTAAAGCAAATGAAATTGCCTATTTTGATTTGTTTTTCAGAAAAGTTCCTGATAATGGCGGATTTGCTATTTTTTCAGGTCTTTCACGAATTGTTGAACTCATTAAAAATATTGAGTTTTCTGAGTCAGATTTAGAATATCTTTCATCAATCGGGCTTTGCGACGGATTTGTTGATTATCTTCGTAACTTTAAGTTTGAATGTGATATTTGGTCGGTGCCTGAGGGTACACCTGTATTTCCAAACGAGCCAGTAATCAAAGTTCGCGGACCAATTCTTCAAGCACAACTTATTGAAACCTTGCTTCTTGTTTGTATGAATCATCAGTCCCTTATTGCAACAAAGGCGAATCGTCTTGTCCGTGCTGCTAAAGGTACTGCAGTTGCTGAGTTCGGCACTCGTCGTTCAATCGGTTATGACTCTGCTTTTTATGGCTCGCGTGCCGCATATATTGGTGGCTGCATAGGTACTTCTGGCGTTGTTCAAGGCAAAGAATTTGGGATTCCTACAATGAATGCTATGATTCATAGCTGGGTGCAGATGTTTGACTCGGAATACGATGCTTTCTGTGAATATGCAAAACAATACCCTGATGATTGCTCACTTGTAGTTGATACTTACGACACAATTCGTTCAGGTGTGCCTAATGCAATTAAAGCGTTTGATGACATACTCAAGCCAATGGGTAAAAGACCTGTTAGCATCCGTATCGACTCGGGTGATATAACATATCTTTCTAAAAAAGCTCGTAAAATGCTTGATGAAGCGGGTTACCCCGATTGTAATATTACAGCATCAAATTCACTTGACGAGCATATTATCAACGATATGATTTTACAAGGTGCAAAGGTTGATTGCTTTGTAGTGGGTGAACGACTTATTAACTCTGCATCATCACCAATTTTTAGTGGTGTTTATAAACTTTCAGCAGTCGAGAAAAATGGCGAAATAATCCCTAAAATCAATCTTTCAGAGAATGTAAGTAAAATTACAACTCCGCATTCAAAAATGCTTTATAGATTATTTGACTGTGATACAGGTAAAGCAATTGCTGATGTGCTTACGCTTGAAGACGAAAAAATTGATGATAGTAAACCATATATGCTTTTTGACCCTGACTTTACTTGGAAGCGCAAAGAGGTTGAAAATTTTGTAGCAAGGAAATTGCTTGTTCCTATATTTGAAGCAGGTGAGTGTGTATATATTGAGCCATCAGTTGACGAAATTCGCGATTATTGTTCAGAACAGATTGATAATCTTTGGGAAGAAGTTAAACGATTTGAAAATCCGCACACTTACTATGTCGATTTGTCAGAAGAACTCTGGCGAATCCGCAAAGACTTAATAGAAGAACATAAAGGAGTTAAAAGATAATGAATATCTGGCATGATATTGATAGTAATAGAATTACAAGAAAAGACTTTGAAGCAGTTATTGAAATTTCAAAGGGTAGTAAAATGAAATACGAGCTTGATAAAGAAACAGGACTTCTCAAACTTGACCGTGTTCTTCATACATCAACTCACTATCCTGCAAACTATGGTTTTATTCCAAAAACTTATGCGGACGATAACGACCCGCTTGACGTACTTGTTCTTTGTACTGAACAGATTGAACCAATGGCACTTGTTCGTTGCTACCCAATCGGCGTAATTTCAATGTTTGATGGTGGTCATGCTGACGATAAAATTATTGCAATTCCATTTGGCGACCCAACATACAATGAATATAAAGATATTAGCCAACTTCCAAAGCATATTTTTGATGAAATGATTCACTTCTTCACAGTTTACAAAATGCTTGAAAATAAAGATACCGCCATTGATGAAGCGAAAGGCGTGCTTGCAGCCATTGATATAATTGACGCTGCAATTGAAGGGTATAAAGAAAAATTCGAGAAATAAAAACTAAATAAATTCACTAAATACACCTTATTCCACACGGAATAGGGTGTATTTTTTTGTGTTTTTTCGTTTGTGCAACATAGACAAAATAAAAATATAAAATTTGTAGAAAAATGCACAAAAGAAATTTTATGTTTTTCTTGCAATTTTAAAATTATTATAGTATAATTAATGCATCAGTGGTGGGAAAATGCACCCAAATTACATCGAAAAGGGTAAATAGACAAAAAATAACTACGAAAGGAATGAATAAAACGATGTTTGTACACAACTATTATCATAGTCTTGACGCTAAAAATCGTTTATTTATGCCCGTTCGTTTCCGTGACCAACTTGGCGAAAGAATTTACATTCTTCCTGGCCCTGACGCTTCTTTGTTTGTTTACTCTGAAGAGCAGTTCAATATTATTGCTGAGCAGTACAGAGAAAAAAATCGTGACCTTAATAAACAAATGGCATTTTTCAGTAGCGTTTGTGAAACAACTGCCGATAATCAAGGTCGTGTTACTCTTAATGCTGACCACGTAAAACACGCGGAACTTAAAAAAGAGGTTGCAGTAATTGGTGCTGGCAAAAGAGTGGTTATTATGCCACTTGAAAAATTCAAGATTGCTGAAGCAAATACAAGCAACGCTATCGACTACTCAACAGACATTGATTGGTAATTTGATATGGAATTTTCACATATTTCAGTTTTGTTTGATGAAACAATCGAGTCACTCGACATTAAAAAAGAAGGTTTGTATGTTGATTGTACCTGTGGCGGAGCGGGGCATTCCAAAGCAATTCTTGAACGCATCCCGGACGGTGTTCTTGTTGCTATTGACCGTGACCCCGACGCCATTCAGGTAATAACAGAGCGAATTGGCTCTGCGCCTCAGGTAGAAATAGTCAACGATAATTTCAATAATATAAAAGGTATATTAAACGGCAGATTAGCCGATGGTATTCTTGCGGATTTGGGCGTAAGCTCATTTCAGCTTGATACTGCCGAAAGGGGATTTTCGTTCCATCACGATGCACCCCTTGATATGCGAATGAGCAAATCTGGTAAAAGTGCTCATGATGTTGTTAATGGTTATACCGAATACGAACTTGCAAATATAATCAATCGCTACGGTGAAGAAAAATTTGCAAGAAATATCGCAAAAAATATTGTAAAAGCAAGAAGTCAAAAAAATATAGAAACTACGTTAGAACTAGCGGAAATCATTAAAGATTCAGTTCCTGCAAAATATCGTCGTGACGGTCATCCTGCGCGAAAAACTTTTCAGGCAATAAGAATTGAAGTTAATGATGAACTTTCAACTCTTGCGCAAGCAGTTGATGATATGTTTCATTGTCTTAAGGTGGGTGGGCGTCTTTCGATAATCACATTCCACTCGTTAGAAGACAGAGCGGTGAAAGAAAAGTTCCGCGAATTCACAATAGGGTGCACATGCCCTAAAGATTTTCCGGTTTGTGTATGTGGAAAAACGCCTGAAGGTAAATTTATTAATAAAGGCGTTTCTGCAAAACAATCGGAATTAGATATGAATAACAGAAGTCGAAGTGCAAAACTTCGAACAATCGAAAGATTAAGATAAGTTGTGGAAGTTTAAGTGAAAGGAAGAAAAATATGGCACAGTACAATGCGTATAAGTCATATAACATTGAACAGTTCGAGCCAAGAGTGGTTACGAACAGTAACGCTGCGCCTAAAATGAAGCCCGCACCTCAAAAAAGACCACAACTTGAAATTCTCAAAAAGCCAAGAATGACCGCTAAGGCATTTCTTGAAGAAAGTCAGACAGGCGCAAAACAAGCAAGAAAGATTTTTATAATTTCGGCTCTTGTGCTTGCATTTATGTTTGTAGTCATTTATAGCCGAGTACAACTTGACGAAATCAATCGTGAAATTAGTTCTATAGAAAAGTCAATTACACTTGCACAGAGTGATACCATAAAACTCGATAATCAGCTCAGTTCAATGGTATCTATCAACAAGGTTGAAGAGTACGCTGCCAATGTTCTGGGAATGGTAAAAGTTCAGGATTATCAGGTAGTGTATGTTGATTTATCTGCAGACGACAGTGTTGTCGTTGCAAATGGTAAACAAGCGCAAAAGACCGATGTAATAAATGAAACCGACAAATAATATATTTAACTAAGCAAAGGGAGTTGAGAATTCTTGACTCTCGTTGTTTTATTGTATGAGGTAATTAGTTTTGACCGAAAGGAGCAGTAAAAATGAATAAAAAGCCGACAAAAAAGATGGAATTCCGCTCACAATTCGCGTTTGTGTTTTTCTGTCTTTTTTTAGTTGCTCTTATCGGTAATCTTTTCTGGTTGCAGATAATAAATGGTGAAAAATATCGACTTGAAGCAGAAAAAAATCAGTTGAGTGATACAGTTATCAATGCAAATCGCGGAACAATTTACGACTCAAATATGAAAGTTCTTGCGCAAAGTGCGTCTGCATGGCTTGTTTACATAAATCCTTCAAAAATTTCAACTGAAGAACAGAAAAAGTTGTTAGTTGATGGTTTTGTTGAGATTTTTGAGTTAGACCGTGAAACAGTTGAGAAAAAAGTTAACCGTAAAGAAAGCGGTTACGAAAAAATAATCGGTCAAATTGATAATGCTAAAAAAGACGAGTTAAGAAAATATCTTTCAGACCACAGTGACGAAAAACTTGGTCTTATTGTAGGCATTGACCCTGATACAAAGCGTTACTATCCTCTCGGCTCATTTGCATCAACAGTACTTGGGTTCACAGGTTCTGAAGATACGGGTCGTGCAGGCCTTGAACTTAAATACAACGACATTCTTACTGGTGAAGCAGGTAGAATTATTACCGCTAAAAATGCTCTCGCAGGCGAAATGCCAAATGATTATGAAACAACTTATGATGCAGAACAGGGTAAAGGTCTTGTCCTTACTGTTGACGAAGTAATTCAGTACTATCTTGAGCAACAGCTTTCGCAAGCAATTGAAGAAACTCAGGCGAAATATGCTTATGGCATTGTAATGGATGTTAAAACAGGTGCAATTCTTGGTATGTCAACAATGCCCGACTACGATTTGAATTCGCCTTATAAGATTTCTTCGAATACAGTTATTGAAGAAATAGAAAAAATTGAAGATTCAGCTGAAAAAAGTAAAGCGCAGAACAATGCCTTATTCTCACAGTGGCGTAACCGAGTTGTAAGTGACTCTTATGAACCAGGTTCAGTATTCAAGCTTTTTGTTGCTGCAGCAGGCCTTGAAGAGGGCGCTATTACAACAACTAGTACATATAATTGCACATCCTCAATAAAGGTTGCAAATTATTATCAGCATTGTTATAACCGCAAAGCTCACGGTACACAAACTGTTGCCGAGGCACTTCCTAATTCTTGTAATACATACTTCATTACATTAGGTCAAAAATTAGGTAAAGAAACATTCTCAAAATATTTCGAAGCATTTGGATTTACAGAAAAAACAGGTGTTGATTTACCATCAGAGGCAACACCTGTAGCCAATAAAACATATTACACTGTTGATAGAATGGGAATTGCAGAACTTTCATCTGCATCATTCGGTCAGACGTTCCAGGCAACACCAATTCAGATGATTACAGCTGTAGCGTCCCTCGGTAATGGAGGAAAACTTATGACTCCTTATATTGTTGATAAGGTGTTAGACGAAAACGGAAACATAATTTCTGAAACAAAACCAACAGTAAAAAGACAAGTAATTTCTGAAAAAACTGCCGATACAATGTGCGACCTTATGGAACAGGTTGTAGTATGGGGTACAGCTAAAAATGCCTATGTTGCGGGTTATCACGTAGCCGGCAAAACAGGTACAAGTGAAAAACTTAATACAGATGATATGTGTATTGCATCATTTGCGGGATTTGCTCCGGCAAATGACCCACAAATTGCAGTGCTTATTGCAGTTGATGAACCGTTGTATTATGCAACAGGTGGTTCGGGTGCGGCTCCTGTGGCAGGAAGAATTTTTGAAAATATTCTTGCATATCTCAATATTGACCCACAGTATAACGATGAAGAACTTGCACAAGCAACAACAACTGCACCAAACCTTGTTGGCGAAGATGCTTCTAAAGTTCGTTCAAAAGCAAGCGGATTTACAGTGAAAATAGTAGGTAATGGAGAAACGGTTGTTTCACAAATGCCATCTGCAAATCAGTCAATGCCTAAGAATGGTATAATTGTTGTTTACACAGAAGAAAACGCTGAAAAACAAACAGTAACAGTACCAAATCTTACAGGACTTACATTAACTGAAGCAAATCGTCTTGCAGTAAATGCCGGATTTAATATTAAAATTGCAGGTACAACTCAAGGGGCGGGTCAGGTGCTTTCATATAAACAAAGCATTCCTGCTAACACATCTGCAGAAACAGGTGCAATAATTACAGTATATTTCCGTTCAAGTGAAAACATAACGGATTAATTTAATATGAGGTAAAACAATGAAACTTTCTACACTTCTTAAGGATGTTGAAATTCTTAACATGTATGAAGATGTGGAAGTTGAAAGAGTAACGGATAACGATAAAGATAACTTGAAAAATGCTTTGTATGTCTGTATTGACGGCAACCATGTTGATGGCCATTCTCTTGCAAAGAACGCCTTAAAACAAGGTGCGGTAGCCGTTTTGACATCGAGCGACTTAGCAATCCCAAATCAGATTATTGTCAGAAACACAAGATGTGCATATTCTGAAATAGCGGCTAATTTCTACGGAAACCCCGCAAAACAACTTAAACTTATTGGTGTAACTGGTACAAACGGAAAAACGTCAACATCTTTTTTCATAAAAGAGATGCTTGAAAGTTTAGGTAAAAAATGCGGAATAATCGGCACAGTAAAAAATGCAACTGGTAATAGAGAATTTGACTCTGTATTAACAACTCCCGAACCAATAAAACTGCACAAAATGTTCAGAGAAATGGTGAAAAACGGTTGTGAATACTGTGTTATGGAGGTTTCGTCGCAAGGTCTTCATCAGGAACGTGTGTGGGGCTTGAATTTTGAAATGGCAGTTCTTACAAACATAACCCCCGAACACCTTGATTATCACGGAAATATGCAGAATTATATTGATGCAAAACTTCGTTTGTTTTCTATGACGAAATCTGCTTGTATAAACATTGATGATGACAATATTAAATTGATAGTAAACAGGATTGAATGTCCATATAAAACCGTTTCGGCAATCAGTAATAATGCGGACTATACCGCTAAAAATGTTGTGTGTAATAAAGATGGTGTCCGATACGAATTTGTGGGTATGGATTGTATTGGCAGGATTTTCACAAAAATTCCTGGTAGATTTACTGTTTATAATTCTTTATGCGCAGTAGCATCACTTGTTAATCTGGGATTCCCAAAAGACGATGTTTTCAATGCATGCAAGTCAGTTGGTTTTATAAAGGGTAGGGCAGAAATAATAGAAACACCGAAAAACTTTTCTGTAATGATAGATTATGCCCATACCCCCGACGGACTTTATAATATACTTCAAAGTGTCCGTGAATTTACAAAAGGCAAAGTTATAACTGTATTTGGTTGCGGTGGTGACCGTGATAAATCTAAACGTGCTGAAATGGGCAGAATTGCAGGGGATTTGTCCGATATTGCAGTTGTCACAAGCGATAACCCGAGAAACGAAAATCCACTTTTGATTATTAACGACATTCTTTGCGGAATGGAAAAAGCGAAATCACGTATTGCGGTAATTGAAAATCGGAGTCAAGCAATAGAATTCGCACTAAGTAAAGCAAGAAAAAATGATATAGTTGTGTTGGCTGGTAAAGGTCACGAAATGTATCAGATTATAGAAAATGAAAAAAAGCCCTTCGACGAAAGGCAAATTGTTAAGGAATATTTCAATATAAAATAGGAGAAAACAATGAACTTAAAAGCCAATGAAATTGCAAATGCATTAGGAACAGTTGTAGATTCTCAAAATATAATAAATCGTGTGTCAATTGATAGTCGTGATGTTGATGAAAACACCCTTTTCTTTGCAATTAAAGGTGAACGTTTTGATGGTCATGATTTCGTGCAAGATGTTGCCGAAAAAGGCGTAGGTGCAATAGTTTGCCACAAAAAAGTTGAATGTTCTGCACCTGTAATTTATGTTGAAGATACAAAAGATGCACTTCTTGATTTGGCATCATATTATAAAAGCACAATTCCCGATTTGTTGCTTATTGCATTAACAGGTAGCGTGGGCAAAACAACAACCAAAGAAATGGTTGCCTGTGTAATGGCGCAAAAGGGTGAAACTCTTAAAACAGAGGGTAATTTCAATAACGAAATCGGAATGCCAAGAACACTTTTCAGATTAGAAGAAACAACAAAAAATGCAGTAATCGAAATGGGCATGGATGGCTTCGGCCAAATTTCAGTACTTACAAACTGTGCAAAACCCGACTGTGCAATTATTACTAATATCGGCGTTTCTCATATTGAAATTCTCGGTTCTCGTGATGGAATTTTACAAGCGAAACTTGAAATTCTTGAAGGACTTAAAAAGGGTTCACCTGTATTTTTGAATGGTGATAACGATAAACTCGCAACTGTAAAACTTGACGATTATAAAGTAATCTTTTTCGGTATTGAAAATGAAAATTGTGATGTTCGCGCAGTTGATATTAAAGAAATCGGACTTTCAACTGAATTCGTAGCAATAAAAGGTGATGTAAAACAAAAAATAACAATCCCAACAGTTGGAATTCACAATGTTTATGATGCTTTAACTGCCTTTGCAGTAGGTCTTGAGTACGGAGTTTCTCCTGAAGATATTACAAAAGGACTGCGAGATTATACCCCATCAGGTATGCGTCAGAGAATTAAAGAGGTAAATGGCGTAACATTTATTGAAGATTGCTATAATGCAAGCCCCGACTCACAAAAAGCAGGTCTTAATTCTCTTTGTAAAATTGCAAAGCAAAGAAAAATTGCGGTGCTTGGCGATATGCTTGAACTTGGCAGTTTCAGTGAAGAAGCACACCGAATGGTAGGCGAATATGCGGCAGAATGCGGCGTTGATGTGCTTTATACTGTTGGCGAAGAATCAAAGTATATGGCAGATAGCGCGTTAAAAGCAGGACTTAAGAATGTCCGTAATTTTACAGATAAAAAAGAACTTACAGAAATTCTTATAAAAGAACTTCAAGAAGACGATACAATTCTTTTCAAAGCAAGTCGCGGAATGAAGTTAGAAGAAATTTTTGAAAGTATTTATAAACTATGGGATGTTGAATAAGGAGTTGTGATTATGAATATTTATGTAGCATTATTTTCAACAGCAATTTTAAGTTTCTTGATTGCATTTTTATTGGGATTTGTGCTTATTCCTTGGCTTAGAAAGTTGAAATTCGGTCAAACTATTCTTGATATCGGACCTGCTTGGCATAAATCAAAACAGGGCACACCTGTAATGGGCGGTATTATGTTCATTGTCAGCACAATTCTTTCGGTAATTTGCGTGCTTGTAACAGACCATCTTATGGGTGGCAACCTTTTCAGTAGCGAACATATTTTACCTGATACATTAAAGGTTAAACTTATAGCAGGCGTAATTCTTGCAATCGGTCTTGGACTTGTTGGTTTTGCAGATGACTACATTAAGGTTGTTAAAAAGAGAAATTTAGGTCTTACAGAAATCCAAAAAACTATTCCACAGGTGATTCTTATTGTCGGTTACCTTGCAACACTTTCGTTAAATGGTCTTACTTATATGCAAATTCCATTTGTAGGTGCAGTTGACCTTAAATGGTTTTTCTGGATTTTTGGTATTGCAGTAATTTATGGCGCAGTTAATGCGGTAAACTTTACTGATGGTGTTGACGGACTTTGCGCAAGTGTTACTTCAACAGCAGCAATCGCATTTTGTATTGCGGCCCTTATGACAAAGTTTATGGGCATCAGTATTTTAGCAGCAGCCCTTGCAGGCGGTTGTTTAGGTTACCTTATCTGGAACTACTATCCATCAAAAGTTATGATGGGCGATACCGGCTCAATGTTCTTGGGTGGTATGGTTGTAGCATTGGCTTATGCAATCGATTGTCCACTTATTCTTGTGTTCTTCGGCGTTATCTATGTAATTGAAGCACTTTCAGACGTATTGCAGATTGGCTACTTTAAAATTACACATGGTAAGCGTATTTTCAAAATGGCACCAATCCACCATCATTTTGAAATGTGTGGTTGGAAAGAACGTAAAATCGTAACAATCTTTTCACTTGTAAATATTTTAGGTTGTGTAATCGGTTTAGTTCTTTATTATTACGGAATAATCAAAAAGTAATTTAACTAGTAAAAACTTATTAGAGGTGGTGAGAAAATGGCAACAAAAAGTAAAAAGAATGGAATTATAAGCACTTTTTTCAATAAGGGCTCAATGGATATTCCATTTTTGCTTGTTCTTATGACCATTGTAACAGTAGGTCTTATTATGCTGTTTTCTGCTAGCTATACCTACAGTTATTATAATCGTGGTAGCAGTACCCAAATTTTTACACGTCAGTTGTTCTGGGTTGGCGTAGGTCTTTTGCTTATGTATATTATCTCAAGAGTGAGATATGAATATTTCAGAGCAGTAGCAGTAATCGGTGTGGTAGTTTCTATCGGTCTTCTGTTGCTCGTGCTTGTGCTTCCCGAATACAAACCAGGATTTAAGCGTTGGATTGACTTAGGGTTTACAACATTCCAACCGTCAGAAATTGCAAAAATCGGTCTTATTCTTATTCTTGCGTTGTTGCTTGAACGACAGTATAAAATCGTCGTTGGTAAAGTGCCGAGTGAAATGGTAGTTTGTAGAAGAATTGAAGAAATGACTAATGGAAGATTAGTTATTTATAAATCTTTTACTACAACTATTCTTTATGGTGTAATTATTCTTACATTTGCAGGACTCGTATTCCTTGAAAACCACGTTTCAGGTACAGTTCTTATGTTGGCTCTCGGTATCGTTATGCTTTTTCTTGGAGAAGTTAATAATAAATGGTTTATTATTGCGGGTATCGGTATTGCCATAGTAGGTGTTCTTCTTATTGCAAATCCTGACATTCTTAAAGAGTATGCGGGTGAGCGTATCGTTGCTTGGCTTGATAAAGATTACGAACCACTTGGTGCTCGTTGGCAAACAAACAACTCTCTTTATGCTATCGGCTCAGGCGGATTTTTAGGTACAGGACTTGGTCAATCAAAACAGAAACATCTCTATGTTTCAGAGCCACAAAATGACTTTATTTTCTCAATCGTTTGTGAAGAGTTAGGATTTGTGGGCGCAGCCGTAATTATTCTTCTCTTTGCTTATTTGGTATATCGTGGAATTAAAATCGGACTTCGTGCAAAAGACCGTTTTAGCGCATTGCTCGCAATGGGTATTGTGTTCCAAGTTGGTGTTCAGGTAGCGCTCAATATTGCCGTTGTTAGTGACTTTATTCCAAATACAGGTATTTCATTGCCATTTTTCTCCGCAGGTGGTACTTCGGTAGTTATCTTGCTTTGTGAAATGGGAATGGTACTATCGATTTCGCGAAGTGCTCGTAAGAAGGAGTGATAGGGTATGAAAATTATGTTCGTTGCAGGCGGTACAGGTGGTCATATCAATCCCGCTATTGCCGTAGCAAATGAAGTTAAAAGATTAAACCCGACGGCACAAATTCTTTTTGTGGGTACTGAAGGCAGAATGGAAACTCAGATTGTCCCAAAAGCGGGATTCGAGTTGAAAACATTAAAAATGAACGGTTTTTCAAGAAATATGTCTTTTGCAGGGCTTAAACAAAATCTTGAAACAGCTGTTCTTACATTAAAAGCATCAGGTGATGCAAAAAAAATTATCGGTGAATTCGGCCCCGATGTTGTGGTAGGGTTTGGTGGCTATGTTACAGGTCCAGTACTTCGCACCGCAGTTAAAATGGGCATTAAAACTGCAATTCACGAACAAAATGCTTTTCCCGGTGTGGCAAATAAAGCACTTGCAAAATTGGTTAATAAGGTAATGCTTACTTCTGCCGCTGCCGAGAAATATATGAAATGTAAAAATCCTCCTGTGGTTACAGGACTCCCCGTAAGGCGCGAAATTATTAAAACTGACCGTGATTTTGCCCGCGCAACATTAGGGCTTAGCGGTAATGATATGCTCGTGCTTTCAATGGGTGGCTCTTTGGGCGCAGATGCAATTAATAATGCAGTTGTTTCAATGCTTACAAATCTTAAAGACGAAAAAAATATCTGTTTTATGCATTCAACAGGTAAATACGGTAAATGGGTAGGAGAAAAACTTACAGAAAATGGTGTATCTTACGGAAAAGGCACAAATATCGAAATCCGTGAGTACATAGATAATATGGATATCTGTCTTCCTGCATGTGACCTTGTAATAAGTCGTGCGGGGGCAAGCTCAATTTCAGAAATTCAACTTTTAGGTAAACCGTCAATACTTATTCCGTCACCTAATGTGGCAGAAAATCACCAGTATCATAACGCTATGACGCTGGCGGAAAATGACGGCGCAATCTTAATTGAAGAAAAAAATCTTGACGGTGAAATTCTAGCAAAAACTGTACATAACCTTAAAAACGACCGTCAAAAATTAGACGAGATTTCATGTAATGCCCTTAAGAATGCAAAATCAAACGCATTAGAAGAAATCTGCAGAATTATAACAAATCTAGCACAATAACATTTTTCCACAAACTGCATAGTATGTGACGAAAGTATTTATACTCGTCAACAAACTCTGAAGGGCGTGTGAAAATTGGATAAAATTATAATTAATGGTAATCGCAGATTAAACGGCGAAATTACTGTACAAGGGGCAAAAAATAGCGTGTTGCCAATACTTGTAGCAACATTGCTTGTAAACGGAATTTCAGTAATACATAATTGCCCCGTGCTGTCAGATGTGGAAGCAACAATCAAAATTTTACAGTATCTTGGTTGTAAAGTTACTCGTGATGGTCATACGGTAACGGTTGATTCAACCAATGTTAATCGTAACGATGTACCCGATAATCTGATGCGTGAAATGCGCTCATCCATTGTGTTTCTTGGCGGAATATTGGGTAGAATGGGTAAAGCGGTATTGTCAACCCCCGGTGGTTGCGAAATAGGGCTTCGACCCATTGATTTGCACCTTTCTTCTATGGAACAATTCGGTGCAACAATTACAACAGAAAATGGATTTTTAGTTTGTTCTGCCGAAGAAAAAGGACTTACAGGCACTCGAATTACCTTGTCTTTTCCAAGCGTAGGCGCAACTGAAAATATAATCCTTGCCGCAGTTCTTGCGAAAGGTACAACAATAATTACAAACGCGGCTCGCGAACCGGAAATAAGTGATTTAGCCGACTTTTTGAATCGTTGTGGTGCTAGAATTCACGGAGCAGGGGACAGCACAGTTACTATTGAAGGTGTAAACGGATTACACTCAACTGAACATACTGTTATTCCTGATAGAATCGTGGCTTCAACATATATGATTGCTGCCGCAATGACAAACGGCAAAATATGTTTGAGAGATATAATTCCTGCTCATATAGGACCAACTATTCAACCTTTGCGTGAAGCAGGGTGTGATGTAACAGTCAGTGGCAGATGGGTGTGTTTGAGCGCACCACCAAAACTAAAAAGAATACGAATGATTCGCACAATGCCTTATCCGGGATTTCCAACAGATGTTCAGGCACAGATGATGGCATTAACAACAATTTGTGAGGGTACAAGCGTAATCGTAGAAAATATATTTGAAAGCCGTTTTAAGCATATCGGTGAATTGCTCCGTTTTGGTGCAAGAATAAATGTTGAAGGCAGAATGGCAGTAATTGAAGGCGTTAAACATCTTAACGGCGCTAATGTAAGAGCCACAGATTTGCGCGGTGGCTCGGCAATGTTCCTTGCAGGTCTTAATGCTTACGGTACAACAGAAATTACAGAAATTCACCATATAGATAGGGGCTATGAAAGTCCTGAAAAAGTTCTTGGTGAATTAGGTGCAGATATTAAAAGGGTGACGGACGATGAAAAAAACTAACAATCCGAAAACATCACGAAACAGTCAACTTTCAGGTGATGAACGAATTGTTAATCGTACAAATCAAAGAAGAAAAAAGAACAAAAGAAAGAAAATGATAACTCGCGTAGTGTTACTTGTTGTCTTTCTTTGTGCAGGTATAACGCTTGCGCTTACAATGTTTTTCAATATAAGCGAAATAACAGTTACAGGTGATACTGTTTATTCTAGTGAAGAAATTATTGCTCAAAGTGATGTGAGTGTAGGCGATAACCTGATTTTCATATCAAAAAGCAAAATAAATGAAAGAATTTCAACTGAACTTCCATATGTCGGTTCTGTGAAGATTAAACGACATTTACCAACAAAGCTTGAACTTGTAATTACAAAAACAGATGCAGTTTATGCGGTGGCTCAAAATGGCTATTATGCATTGCTTAATGAAGACGGAAAAGTTCTTGAAAAAGATTTGGAATATATTGGTGAAAATCTTATTTTGCTTAATATCGGCGAGATTGAATCTATAGAAACAGGTAAACCTGTGCTTGCAGGTGCAAATTATCTTGAAAAACTTATGAGTGTAAGAAAGATTTGTGATGAAAACGGACTTGATGGAATAACATCTATGGATTTATCAAATCTTTATGACATAAAACTCATATATCAGGGCAGAATAACTCTTGATTTAGGTGAAACAAATAAAGAAAATCTGCCGAAAAAAATTGCTCTCGGTAAAGCCGCAATAGAAACTCAGGACGAAGAAAATCCACAGTATCGCGGTACAATAAATCTTTCTGTTGACGGTAAAGGTTATTGGTCTGAAGAAACTTCTACAACCGAGCCACAAACCGTAGTTGACGAAACAGAAAGTACAACAGAAACCGAAAAAGAAGAGTCAACAACGACTTCAGCCGCTTAAAAGCATAAAAAACGGTAAAAAAGTTGAAAAAAATTAAAAAATTGCAAAAAAAGTATACATTATATATTGCAATTATTTTTTAAAGGTGTTAAAATTATCTATGACTATAATGCATAGGTGTGAAATTTTCTATACATAGGAGGATGTTTAAATATGGCATTCGAAATTGATAACCAGTATCAGGACATTACAAACATTAAAGTAATCGGTGTCGGCGGTGGCGGCGGAAACGCAATTGACCGTATGGCAAAAGGCGGAATCGGTGGCGTTGAGCTTGTAGCAGTTAACACAGATAAACAGGCACTTGCTCGCTCACTTGCAGAGCACAAAATTCAGATTGGTGAAAAAGTAACTGCAGGCCGTGGTGCAGGCGCAAAACCTGAAATCGGTCAGAAGTCAGCTGAAGAGAGCCGTGACTCAATTATCGAGGCACTTTCAGGTACACAGATGGTATTCGTTACTGCTGGTATGGGCGGCGGTACAGGTACAGGTGCAGCTCCAATTATCGCAGAAATCGCAAAAGAAAAAGGCATTCTTACAGTTGGTATCGTTACAAAGCCATTCGCATTCGAAGGTAACCACAGAATGAAGCAGGCAGAAGCAGGTATCGCTGAACTTGCACAACACGTTGATTCACTTATCGTTATTCCTAACGAAAGACTTAAATACGTTTCAGAACAGAGAATTACATTTGCTAACGCTTTCGGTATTGCTGATGATGTTCTTCGTCAGGGTGTAAACTCAGTTACAGACCTTATCACAATGCCACAGTTCATCAACCTTGACTTTGCTGACGTTACAGCAGTTATGAAAGATGCTGGCCACGCTCATATGGGTATCGGTCGCGCAAGCGGTAAAGATAAGGCAGAACAGGCAGCAAATTCAGCTATCTCAAGCCCACTTCTTGAAACAACAATCACAGGTGCTAAGGGTGTTATTATCAGCATTACAGCATCTCCTGACATCACTCTTGAAGATGTTGATACAGCAGCAGGTATTGTTCGTGCTCAGGCAGATGACGATGCAAACATCATCTTCGGTGTTGCATTCGACGAAAAACTTGACGACGAAATGATTGTTACTGTAATCGCAACAGGTTTCGGCCTTGATGCAAACGGCGTTTCAAAGAGACCTCACTACAACGGTGGTATGGAAGATATCAGCTCAAACGGTTATGGCGCTGACGACGATATGGGCGACATCCTTGACCTTTTCAAGAGCAGAAAATAATCAAATAACAAAAAATTAACTCTCGACGAAAGTCGAGAGTTTTTTTATACCTTTTATGATGTTTTTATAATGATTTAATAAATTCTGAAAGCAATCTTAATTGCACTTCGTTAAGTCCTTTTGCATTGTTAATAAGTTCTTTCATAATTATAGGGTGTTTGTCTTCTTCATTGAAAAATTCAGACGGAGTAATACCTAAAAATTCACAGATATAAAAGAAACCTTGCATTGATGGCATCGCATAATTGTTTTCAATTTTGTTAATATAACTTTCGCTTTGACCTAAAGATAAACTCATATCTCTTGCGGAAATGCCCTTTTCTTGACGAAGTTGTGCTAAACGCTTTGAAAAATTTTCATAATACATTCACTTGCACCTCCAAAATATCATTAAAAACTTTAGTTATATTAATTATAAAGTATTGGATTTTAATTATATATCTTATCAAGAAATGTTTTGATATGTATAAATGATTATATGCAATAATTTTTCACCTGAATTATTGTAATATTCAAAAATATGTGATATGATATTTTTATGAAAAGGGGGATTGAATATGTTTATTGGTTTTTCAATGAGATATAAGGTGAATATAAGTGATGATATAATTCGTCAAACGCTTTTTGATATTAATGGGTATGAACCTGTTCAATGGTTTGTTGCACGAAATGTAGGTAAAGATAAAAATCAGACATTTGCTTATATCGTTCATAGCACAGACGAAAATATACAATTAGTTCCATTGAAAGGAAATAAAAAGCAAGGTGTTGTAGATAAAGGAAATACAATTGTACTTAATAAAGCAACCGATATTAAAAAGTGCGTTATTATTCAAACCGATTATTACAGAGTCAAAATAAAACTTACTAATGGTATAAAAATAGAGTTAATTGCATATTATTTTGGCTCGACAGAACATCAGAGAAAATCTATAAAATCATTTAGAAAAGAGTATAAAAAATCAAGCAGATTATTGCAAAGTATATGGAACATTTTTCTTATATTTGGATTATGTTGTTGGGCTATATGTGGCTATATATTAGCGTCAGATTATCTTGATTACAAACCATTTGAAGATAGTCAATATAGTGATGATGCTGAAAAACAAGTTGCCGAAACTTTTGAACAAACCAAAGCTTTTATAAATTCGCCTGAATATAAAGATGTGTTTTCGCTTAAAATTCAATCATTTGAAAGCGACGTAAAAGTAAGTGGTAATACTAAAGTGGTTGAAGTTAATTCATTTAGGTTTACCGTTGATAAAGATGCAGAATTTCATAAATTCGATAATGGCGGAGATTATGCGTATGTTCTCGGTGGAGAAAATACAACACTTGGAATTGGTTACATAAATACATATAACAGAGAAGATGAAGTCTTGCAACAAAATGAAGTTGTTTATGATAAGATTAAGAATGGTACTCTTGAAAAAATGGGATATTCGATGAAATCTTATTATGACATGACAAAAACTAAATATATGATAGACTACTTCAGTGATGACATAAATAATTTTAACCTTTATGAACAAATAGTGTTTAATTATATTGTTTCTGACAGAATTTCAGAGTATGACGACAGTCAAAAAACATTAGCCGTTTACGAGAAAGAATTTGATTCATATTATATGATTATTGAAAAAGTTCAATATAATGATATTGCAGAGGATGTAGTTTATAATTATCATATATACATATATTTTAAGAATGATTTGAACACAGTTGAAACATATTCTATTACTAACTTAAATCATACCGAAGAAGAGTGTTTTGCAATTATTAATTCAATGGAACTCATAGAGAAATAAAAAACTAACCCCCGTACAATCTGTACGGGGATTTCATATATTATAACTTAAAATCTTCAGGGTTATAACTTTCTAATTCAATAGGTCTTTTTGGTTGTCTTTTTAAGACATCATACTGGAATTTTCTACAAGCAAAATCCTTTTCAACAACTCCCTTTTTCTTGCAAAGCACAGTTTCTCCGTCAGGAGAAAGTTTACCATGTGCACAATATGAGCAAGATGGGGAGATTTCTTTTTTGTTAAGCAACTTTTTCATTTTCAATCACCGCATACATTTTACCATATTTTTTTCTTCCTATCAATATCAAAAATCATAATTATACACATAATTGCAAAAGTGCAAAATGCGGGTAATGAAACAGAAAAAGCCGTAACCGTCATATTCTGTGCCGACGCAAAAACATCAATCTCAACAGGAAAAGCCAGTAACAGTAAATAAGATATAAAAGAAGCAATTGCACCGTTAAGCACTCTGCAAACGAAAAAGTGTGAATATTTGACCTTACATTCTTTCAATTCAGAAAGCACCTGACAATGCACGCAAATTCCACCAAAACCAATAATTGCAGTAATAACTGGTATAGGCATTTTACCCGCAAGCATAACGCATCCGTTAGTAACCTCAAGAATTGAAGAAACTGTTATAAATATACCTTTATTTTCTATACACATTTCAAGACAGTTTGTTATGGCACTGAAAATTACTACCCATGCACAAACGCCGAGTACAGACTGCAACGCGTCAGATACCGCAGATGACACAGAAGACATAGTTGATTGTGTTTCAACTTGTGTTTTCAACTCGCTTTTATCGCCTAAAAAACGAGTGAAAAACCCCATAATCAAAGACGAAATACAAAGTGAAACAAACATAATTACTCCCGCCTTCGTGCTGCCAAGCATATTCACTCCAACTGCGGTAATTATGAATGCGGGCCCACCATTCATACAGAAAAAACAAAGCCGTTGTGCCTGATTTTCTGTTATAGCACCATTGCGTAATAAGTTGCCTACCATTTTAATACCTACAGGGAATCCACCAATCAAAGACATAATAATGACAGGAATTGTGCTTGCGGGTTGTCTAAATAAAATCCGCGATACAGGCGATATGAATTTATAAGCAAATGAGAAGATATTTGATTTTATTATGTATGTTGAAAGTACCATAAATGGAAAAAGCGACGGCAGAATTACAGAAAAACAAATCTGCAATCCCTTTGTTACACCAACAGTTACCGCATTTGGCATTTTGAACATAAAAAACAAACTTAATATAATTAAAAGAATTTGAAAAAAACTCTTTCTGAGTTTCACAACCACCATAATCTCACCCATAAATTATATTATTTTTATGACTTAATAATGATTTAATTTCATATAAATCTATATGAGTGAGGTGTGTTTCAATGGCACGAAAGAAAAAAGAACGAAAGTTGCAGATTCCCGAACTATATCTTAATGAGGCAAAAATCGAAATGCTTGGTAATCGTGAGATTATCATAGACGGTTGCATAGGTGTAATTGAATACGACGAAAATACTATAAAACTCAATATAGGTGACCTTGCTTTGTGTCTTGTGGGTACTGATATGGTTATAGAGTCATTCGATAGTGGTGTCGCAATAATTCGTGGCAGATTTGCAGAAATAAGTTTTGTTTCATAAGGGGTAAATATGATTATTCAGTTTTTAAGGTATTTATTCGGCTACATAAATTTCAGAGCGTTTGGGGGATTTGCCGACCGATTTATAAATCTCTGCACAAAAGAAGGAATACCATTATGGAATGTTAAACACATAAATGGCAATATAACCGCAAGCACAACTGTAGGGGGCTATCTCTCCATTCGTCCCGTAGCAAGAAAATCGGGAATGCGAGTGATTTCAACTGATAAAATTGGATTAAAATATTTCTTAAAAAAACACAAATCCCGCGTTGGAATTCTTATAGGAGTAATAATTTTATCTGTTATTATCGCTATTTTATCT
Organism: Clostridia bacterium; assembly: GCA_017631955.1. Classification (GTDB taxonomy): domain Bacteria; phylum Bacillota; class Clostridia; order Oscillospirales; family Acutalibacteraceae; genus Fimenecus. The sequence continues at coordinate 48,179 of JAGBSJ010000034.1, read as the reverse complement.
CAGTTTGTGTGGAGTGTATCTGTTGTAGGCAACACTACTCTAGATGACGATTTATTACTGTCTGCATTCGAAAAATACGGAGTAAAAGTAGGTGTGCCTGTTTCGTCAATAGATAATGACGAAGCGGCAACGCTTGTTATGAGTGATATTGAAAAACTCTCGTGGGCGAGTGTCAATATAAAGGGCTCAGTTATAGTGATTGAGGTTCGCGAAAAAACTGATGCACCCGAAATTTATGATGCATCAAAACCCACAAACGTGGTGGCGGGTGAAGACGGTGTAATACTCAGTGTCGATGTGCTTTACGGTAATGAAGAAATTAAACCCGGCTCCGCAGTAACAAAAGGAGATTTGCTCATAAGCGGAGTTATAACTCATAAAGACGGTGGCGAAAAAACAATCCATGCAGATGGTTATGTTAAAGCCCTCGTTAAAAAACAAAAGAATTTCAGTAGTAGTGATATTTCACTTTACAAAATCAATAATGAAAAAATCCGCAAAGTAATATTCTTTTTTGGAATTAAAATTCCATTAGGATTTATGGGCGAATCAGAATTTTTTACCGAGCACAAATCTTTTGCCCAGAGTGAAAAAAATCTCTTACCTTTGGGAATAATAACACAGTATTCGGCAGATTTTTCAGAGGAAAAAACAGTTGTTGATGTAACAACAGAAGAAAAAATTGCTCTGTTCAGCAATGCTTTATATGTCCGTGAAATTCTTGAATATAGCGAAGTAAGAAATTCTTCTGTGAAAAAGGTTGAAAATCAAAATGAAATGCAATACAGTTTTTCTGCACAATGTGAGCAAGAAATTGGCGTTTTACAGGAAATTTATGTAGAAAAAACTGATGACATCCAATGAAAAATGTGTTAAAATACAATAAATATATCTCTTTTTGTACTAAGTAGGTGAAAAAGGTGTTTGAACAAGTAATAAATGTTGACAGAATGGAACAAACAGTAAGTCTTTTCGGCAGTTTCGATGAAAATATTCGACTTATTGAATCTAATTATAATGTCAAAGTTATTAGTCGTGGTTCAGAAATCAAAGTAAATGGCGATGCTGAGAATGTATCAAAAGCTGTAAGAGCAATTAACGGACTTCTCACACTTATAAATCGTGGCGAGGCATTGTCGGAACAAAATGTACGCTATGTACTTTCCCTTGTAAACGAGGGGAATGAGGACAAGCTTTGTGAAATGACAGGGGATTGTGTTTGCATTACTGCAAAGGGCAAACCCATTAAACCCAAAACACTTGGTCAGAAAAAATACCTTGAATGTATAAAGAATAATACAATCACTCTTGGTGCAGGTCCAGCGGGTACAGGTAAAACTTACCTTGCGGTTGCTATGGCGGTTAATGCTTTCCGTGCAAAAGAAATCAATAGAATTATTTTAACTCGTCCCGCAGTTGAAGCAGGTGAAAAGCTTGGCTTCTTACCGGGCGATTTGCAACAAAAAGTTGACCCATATCTTAGACCTTTATATGATGCACTTTTTGATATGCTTGGAGCAGAAAGTTTTCAGCGTTATCAGGAGCGGGGCAGTATTGAAGTAGCACCTCTTGCATATATGCGTGGTCGAACTCTTGATGATAGTTTTATAATTCTTGACGAAGCACAGAATACAACTCGTGAACAAATGAAAATGTTTTTGACTCGTCTTGGATTTAATTCTAAAATCGTTGTAACAGGTGATATAACTCAGATTGACTTGCCTGACGGTAAAAAATCAGGACTTGTTGAAGCAATGAAAATCCTTAAGGGGATTGATGATATTGCAATAAATGTATTTACAGAAAAAGATGTGGTAAGACACCGTCTTGTTCAGGATATTATCAAGGCGTATGAAAAGCAGGAAATGAGGCAAAAGAAATGAACGAGAAAATGCGAGTAATCATTGATAATCAACAGAATGTAATGAAAATCCCAACCGGCGTTAGAATGCTTGTACGTCGTTGTTGTAAAGCGGTATTAATCAACGAAGGATTTAATGATTCAGCAGAAATCAGCGTAACATTTGTTGATGACGAAACAATTCATGACCTTAATAAAAAACACAGAAATATTGATAAAAGCACAGATGTACTTTCATTCCCTATGGGTGAAAACGGCGAGTTTCCTGTAAATCATGACACAGGTGCAAAAGTACTCGGTGATATTATTATTTCAATCGAACACGCTTATGACCAGGCAGAAAAATACGGTCATACATTACAACGCGAAATCGGATTTTTAACAGTACATTCACTTCTTCATCTTCTTGGTTACGACCATGAAGATGGCGGACTTGAAATGGTGAAAATGCGAGAAAAAGAAGAAGCAGTTTTGACTCGTATAGGACTTAAACGAAACGGTAGCTATTACTTTGATGGTGAATAATTATGAAAGAACTAGTTTATAGTTTCGGCTATGCATTTCAAGGCATTTTAACGGCAATCAAAAAAGAACGTAATATGCGAATACATATAGTATGTATGATTTATATGTACTTCTTTCTCTTCGCCTTTGATTTCTTTGAAATCACAAGAACAGAACTTGCAATTTTATTTATTGCTTGTGGGCTCGTAATAGGTGCAGAACTTATTAATACCGCAATTGAAGCGGCAGTTGACTCGCAAGGGGAAGAATATACCAAACTTGGTAAAATCGCAAAAGATTGTGCGGCGGGTGCAGTACTTGTGTTTACAATATTCGCAGTGCTTTGTGGTATAGCAATAATGTATCAACCAAAAGCATTCAGTTTGCTTTTCACTTATTTCGTTGAAAACCCAATAGCAATAGTGCTTTTTGTATTATCAGTAGTAGTTTTCAGTATTTTTATATTTTTTGGATTTGGAAGGAAAAAGAAATAAATGAACACACCCAAAACAGCGTTTATAGCAATTGTAGGTAAAGCCAATGTGGGCAAATCTTCAATTCTTAATAAACTTTTAGGAACAAAAATTGCAATAGTTTCATCAAAACCACAAACAACTCGTACTCGTATTATGGGCGTGCTTACAACTGACGATAATATTCAGTTAGTGTTTACCGATACACCCGGTTTTCATAAACCCAAAACAAAACTTGGCGAAAAAATGGTTAAAGCGGTAAGCGATAGTATTGATGGTGTTGACGCTTGTCTTTTAGTAGTAGAGCCGGAAGGTGAATTGAAAGAATCAGAACTTGAACTTATCGAAAAAATCAAAAAAGGCAAAAATCCTGCAATTCTTGCAATCAATAAAATTGATACAGTTAAAGACAAAGAAAAACTCGCTTTAAGAATTGCAGAAATGACAGAGCATTATGATTTTGATGCAATCGTACCTGTTTCTGCACAAACAGGTAAAGGTATAAATGAACTTTTAGATGAACTTAAAAAATTGAGTTTTGAATCTGAGCACTTTTTCCCTGACGATACTCTTACAGACCAACCTGAAAGAGTTCTTGCGGGGGAAATCATTCGCGAAAAAATGTTAAGACTTCTTGATAAAGAAATCCCACACGGTACTGCAGTAAGTATTGAAAAAATGCGCGAGCGCAGTGATGGTATTATGGACGTTGAAGCAACAATTTTCTGTGAGCGCGATAGCCATAAAGGTATTATTATCGGTAAAGGCGGGGCTATGCTTAAAAAGATTTCAACTTATGCTCGTCAAGATATGGAAAACTTTTTCGATTGCAAAATCAATCTTCAATGCTGGGTAAAAGTCAAAGAGGGTTGGCGTAATCGCGAAGGTCTTATTCATAATTTCGGATTAGATTAAATTACCAATCATATTTCAAGTCACTTAAGCCAAATTATTAGTGGCAGGTGATTTGAATGGACAGTATGTCAATCTGGAGTCGATTTACTGAAAGTGGAAAAGTTGAGGATTACTTAATGTATAAGAAATCTCTCAACAACAAAAAGAAACCTCTATATGACGGAGAACTGTACTATGAGGACGAATACGGACGGAATAATACTCAAGGAACAGAATATTGGTGAAAAAGACAAGCTCGTTACGGTACTCACACGCCATAACGGGCTTGTACGAGCATTTGTCAGAGGGGCAAAATCTTTCAAAAATCGAAAAAACAGTGCAACTGGAATGTTCTGTTATTCAAAAATTTCTCTGTATAAAACTAAAGACAGTTACATAATTGACGAAGCCGAGCCAATAGAGTTGTTTTTTGAACTACGCGATGACCTTGCAAAAATTTCGTTAGCACAATATTTCGGGGAACTTGTAATAACTTTAGTACAGGAAGAAGAGCCCGCAGAAGAATATTTAAGATTAATTCTTAATTCTCTGCATTTTCTTGCAAAAGGTAAGTTGCCCGTTGAACAAGTTAAAGCAATTACAGAATTACGACTGATGTGTATTGCGGGATTTATGCCTAATCTTGTTGCTTGTGACAGATGTGGCGAATACGAAACAAATACTATGTATTTTGATGTTGAAGACGGACTTTTGTATTGCGAAAACTGTGTGCCCAATAATATGCTTTTTCCACTTGAAATCGGTCTTGTTAAAGGTCTTCGTCATATTGCATTTTCAGATTTTGAAAAAATTTATTCATTCAAAATGGAAGATTATGCATTAGAAGATTTAACATATATAACAGAAAAATATTTATTATCAAAACTACAAAGAAATTTTAAAACATTGGAATTCTATAAATCAATTAAGGTATAAAGTATGAATAAACATTATATTTCACTTGAACTTGATAAAATTCTCAACATGCTCAGTGATACTGCATCTTCTGCAGAGGCAAAAGAAATGGCGCTTGAAATCAAGCCACAAACTGACTATTTTGAAGTGTTAGAGTTGCTCGATAAAACCGAGGCGGCTTATATTCTTATTGCCAAATTTGGTGCACCGTCCTTTGGCGGATTGCAGAATGTAAACAATGCATTAAGTCGTGCAAATGCGGGTGGTTCACTTTCTGCAGGAGAGCTTCTTAAAATTGTAACAACCCTTAAAATCATTCGTGGAATTTGCACTTGGCATGAAAAGTGTGCGGGTATGGAAACTGCACTAGATGATTTGTTCAATTCCCTTTATCCTAATAAATATCTTGAAGAAAAAATCACAAACGCAATTATCAGTGAAACAGAAATCAGCGATAACGCTTCACCTGAACTTAAAGAAATTCGTCGTAAAAAGCGTCATTATGAAAATAAAATCCGTGAACAGTTAGACAGTATGATTCATTCTTCACATTACTCGAAAATTCTTCGTGATGGAATTATTACTCAGCGAAATGGTCGTTTCGTTGTTCCTGTAAAATCAGAAAATCGTGGCGAAGTTGCGGGTATGGTTCACGACACATCAGGTAGCGGTGCAACTGTCTTTATTGAGCCCGCCGCAGTAGTTGAAGCAAATAACGAAATCAAAGTGTTAGAAAGTCGTGAACAAGACGAAATCGAAAGAATTCTTGCGGAATTGTCACAAATGGCAGGGGAGTTTCAAGATACTATTAAAATCAGTTTTGATAGTGCTACTATGCTGGATTTGCATTTCGCAAAGGCACACCTTGCCTATAAAATGAAAGCAAGTCGACCAATCCTTAATAACGATGGTGAAATCTTACTCAAAAAAGCAAGACACCCACTTATTGACCCTAAATCTGTTGTGCCTGTTGATATTTCACTTGGTATTGATTTCGACTCACTTGTAATTACTGGTGCAAATACAGGTGGTAAAACGGTATCAATAAAAACTATCGGTCTGTTAACTCTTATGGCAGAGTGTGGACTTATGCTTCCTGTAACCGACAATAGCCGAATTTCAGTTTTTAAGAATGTACTTGCCGATATTGGCGACGAACAAAGCATTGAACAGTCCCTTTCAACATTTTCATCTCATATGACAACAATTGTTGAAATTCTTAAAATTGCCGATAGTGAAAGTTTAGTGTTGATAGATGAATTAGGTGCAGGTACAGACCCTGTTGAAGGTGCAGCCCTTGCAGTTTCAATTCTTGAAAAATTAAGACAAAAAGGCGCAAAAATCGGCTCAACAACTCATTATTCAGAATTAAAAGAATATGCTCTTAAAACAGATAGAGTTGAAAATGGTTGTTGCGAGTTTGATGTTGCAACTCTTAGACCAACTTATCGTCTTTTAATCGGTATGCCTGGTCGTTCAAATGCATTGGCTATTGCAGGTCGTCTTGGTATAAGTGAAGATATTACCGATTTTGCAAAAGCACTTATTTCGGAAGAAAATACCCGCTTTGAAGATGCAGTTGATACTCTTGAAACTGCAAGAAAAGCACTTGAGGACGACAAAGAAAAACTCGAAGAAGAAAAAATGAACATTCTTCGTCAAAAAGAAAATGCAGAAAAAACATTACAGAAAGCAAAAGAGCAGAGCGAAAAAGAAATAGAAAAAGCGAAAAAAGATGCTGAAAGAATAGTTGAAAATGCCCGCAGAGCAGGTAATTCCCTATTACTTGAAATCGAACAACTAAAAAAAGAACTTGCAAAACAGAAAAATCATCAGGAAATTGCCCGAAAAGCAAAAGCGGCTATGGGACGTCAACTTGATAAAATGGACGAAATCTCACAGAACTTGCTTGAAAACGATGACGGCGATTATGTTCTTCCAAGACCATTAAAGTCAGGTGACAGAGTATTTGTTAAAACTTTAGGCAGTGAAGCAGAAGTTATATCTGTTGACGAGAAGAAAAACACTGTGCAAGTTCAATCCGGTATGATTAAAATGAAAGCAAATATTTCTGATTTGCGACTTATAGGTGTAAAAAAACAACCTAAAAAGCAATTAGGTGGAATGCGAACAGTTCATACTGGCTCTTCCAATGCTACTGCATCTTCAAACTCAAGTATTGACCTTCGCGGTACAACTGTTGAAGAAGCAATGCTTGACCTTGATAAATTCATTGATGGTGTTCTTCGCACAGGCCTTAACCAGATTACTATAATTCACGGTAAAGGTACAGGTGCTCTCAGAAAAGGTATTCACGTTTATCTTCGAAAACATCCTAACATTCGTACTTTCCGTGTAGGAACATTCGGTGAAGGTGAGGAAGGAGTTACCATTGCAGAATTAAAATAAAACATATTGCAAAAATATAAAAGATATGGTAATATGGAATAAATCAAATTAACAATCCGAAAGGGGATTTACATAATGAGTAAAAAAATTATTGTCGCAGCACTTTTGTTGATGGCGGTCGCAGTTGTATTTTCAGCTTGCAAAAAAGACGATTATGAGTTAAGTTATACAGTTCCTGTTGAAGACGGCGATGTAATCGAAGTATTCAAGGATAAAGAAGGTAACGAATTCGTAACTAATGTTGATGGTGACAAGATTCCTGTTACAACTGATAAAGATGGTTTCTATGATGACATTACATCACTTGTTACACAGACAACAACTACTACAACAAAAGCTGATAAAGATAATACAACAACTACAACTTAACCAAATAAAGATAACACAACAACCAAAACAACTACTAAAACTACAACAACTGAGCCATCAAGCGACTCAGAAAATACAGATACAGAAGAGTCAACAACTAAAAAGAAACCAGTTGTAGTTTCAGGTGGTTCAATTGATTGGGACGATATTGTTTAATTATTTAAAAAATTGCTTGACAAACTAATATTATTTTAGTATAATAACGCTCTGTAAAGTGTAAATGCTTTACAGAGTGTATTTTTTTAGAAAGGTAGGTGTCGTTTGTGGCGAATAATATTGAGATTTCAATGTTACTTGATTTGTATGGCGAAGCCCTTACAACAAAACAGCGTGATTATCTTTGCTTCTATTATAACGACGACCTTTCACTTTCTGAAATTGCTGAAAATGAGGGCATCACACGTCAAGGCGTGCGCGATGCGATTAAAAGGGCAGAAGCAGTACTTTATGATATGGAGTCAAAGCTTAAGTTTTCGCAAAAAATTGAAAAGATGCAAACAGGACTTGAAAATATCATAAAATATGCTGAAGATATTAACGAATACAATCTTAATCACGGTCTTTCTCGTGAAATTAATGATATTACAGTCAAGATAAAGTCAATAGCACTTTCTTTGACAGAATAGGAGAGGTCCATGGCATTTGAAGGTTTGTCTGACAGACTTGAATCCGCTTTTCAACGATTGAAAAGTAAGGGTAGTCTTACAGAGAGTGATGTTAAAGAAGCAATGCGCGAAGTGCGACTTGCACTTTTAGAAGCTGACGTTAACTATAAAGTTGCCAAGGATTTCACCGCCAAGGTAACTGAACGTGCTATCGGTGCTCAGGTTATGGAAAGTTTAACCCCTGCACAGATGGTTATCAAAATAGTAAATGAAGAACTTACCGACCTTATGGGTGGTACACAAACACGTCTTGCTTATGCAAGCCATCCGCCAACAGTTATTATGATGTGTGGTCTTCAGGGTTCTGGTAAAACTACTCATTGTGCAAAAATTGCACGAAAACTTAAAGGTGAAAATCACAGACCTTTGCTTGTAGCGTGTGACATTTATCGTCCTGCTGCTATTAAGCAGTTACAGGTTGTTGGTGAACAGGTTGATGTTCCTGTTTTTGAAATGGGACAAACTGACCCTGTAATAATTGCAAAAGAGGCAATTAAGCTTGCAAAAGATAAAGGTTATGACTATGTGTTTATCGATACTGCAGGTCGTTTGCATATTGATACAGAGCTTATGAACGAGCTTAAAAACATTAAAGCGGAAGTTCGTCCACACGAAATCTTGCTTGTTATCGACTCAATGCTCGGTCAGGATGCAGTTACAGTAGCAAGTACATTTAATGACGAACTTGGTATTGATGGTCTTGTCCTTACAAAAATGGATGGTGATACCCGTGGCGGTGCAGCTCTTTCGGCGAGGGCAGTTACAGGTAAACCAATCAAGTTTGTAGGTATGGGTGAAAAACTCGACGAGCTCGATTATTTCTACCCAGACCGTATGGCTTCTCGTATTCTTGGAATGGGTGATGTGCTTTCTCTTATTGAAAAAGCAGAAACAGCACTTGATGAGAAGAAAGCAAGACAACTTGAAGAAAAACTTCGTAAAAACAAGTTTGACCTTGAAGATTTGCTTGACCAGATGGAACAAGTTCAGAAACTTGGTAGTATGAAAGATATTCTTTCAATGCTTCCTGGTATTAATAAAAAAGTCAAGGATGTTGACGTTGATGACCGTCAGTTGGATAGAATGAGAGCAATTATTCAGTCAATGACAGTTAAGGAACGCAGAAATCCTGATGTTATAAACCCATCACGTAAACGTAGAATTGCAGCAGGGTGCGGAATGCAGGTTGAAGATGTTAACCGTCTTCTCAATCAGTACCGCCAAATGCAGAAAATGTTCAAACAAATGAATTCAGGCAGTATGAAACGTAAAATGAAACGTATGGGACTCACCGGTGGCGGCAACGGCATGGGTGGAATGGGTGGCTTCGGCGGCTTCCCAATGTAATGGTTAAAACACAAAAGTGTTTATAATAAAAATTTTTATATATTTTGGAGGAAACAAAAATGGCAGTTAAGATGAGACTTCGCAGAATGGGTGCTAAAAGAGCTCCTTTCTACAGAGTAGTAGTTGCAGATTCTCGTTACCCACGTGACGGCAGATTCATTGAAGAAATTGGTACTTACAACCCAATGAAAGACCCTGCTGAAATCAAGATTGACGTAGAAAAAGCAGAGCAGTGGCTCAAAAATGGCGCTCAGCCAACTGACACAGTTAAGGTAATCCTTAAGAAGAGCGGCGTTATTAAATAAGAAAGGTTTTTGAAGAAATGCAGGAACTTCTTATTACAATCGTAAAAGGACTTGTTTCAAATCCTGATGCTGTTTCTGTTACAGTTGACGAAGTTGACGAGCGTGGTATCGTAGTGTATCATCTTCACGTTGACGAAGAAGATATGGGCAGAGTAATCGGCAAACAGGGCAGAATTGCAAAAGCAATCAGAACAGTAGTTAAAGCAGGTGCTACACGCACAGGCGAAAAAGTCCAGGTCGATATCGACTAATTATTGCAACTTAGGCAGACGGTTTTGCACTTGTCTGCCTTTTTGCAATGTAAGGTGGGTTTATGCCACCATTAAAAAGGTGCTAATTATGATTAAAGAATATTTAGAATTAGGTCAGATTGTATCAACTCACGGCATTAAAGGCGAAGTGCGTTTTAATCCTTGGTGTGATACTCCTGATTTTGTAAAAAAATTTAAAACTTTGTATTTCGATAACAAGGGCGAAAATAGTATAAAAGTAGTTTCAGCTCGACCACACGGTAATGTGGCAATCTTGTTGCTTGATGGATTTGACGATATTGATAAAGCAAAGGCATTAAAAAACAAGGTTCTTTATATGAAACGAAGCGACGCAAAACTCCCTAAAGGCACTTGGTTTATTCAGGAACTTTTTGATTGTACTGTAATTGACGAAAATACAGGCAAAGAATTAGGCACAATTTGTGATGTAAGCGAAACAGGTGCAAATGACGTGTGGCATATTAAAACTGAAAAAGGCGAAGTGCTTATTCCCGCAATTAAACAGGTAATTGTGTCTGTTGATGTTGAAGAGGGAGTTATAAAAATTAATCCTATAAAAGGACTTTTTGACGATGAAAATTAACATAATGACACTTTTCCCAGAAATGTGTGAAACAGTACTTTCTGAAAGTATTATCGGGCGTGCAAGGGAAAAGGGATTAGTAGAAATAAATTGTATAAATATAAGAGATTATACTAAAGATAAACACCGTAGAGTTGATGATGCACCTTATGGTGGCGGTATGGGTATGCTTATGCAGACTCAACCAATCCACGATTGTTATAAGGCAATCTGCGAAAAAAGTGATAATAAAAATCACCTTATATATATGTCACCTTGTGGTGAAGTGCTTACTCAGAATAAAGTAAAAGAGTTGGCGCTGATGCCTGAAATAACCATTCTTTGTGGTCATTATGAGGGTGTTGACCAACGAGTTATAGACTCTCTTGTTGATGAACAGATTTCAATAGGTGATTATGTGCTTACAGGTGGCGAATTGCCGGCATTAGTTCTTGCGGATTCAATCTCAAGAATGTTAGAAGGCGTTTTGCCTAATGACGAGGCAAAAGAACTTGAAAGTCATTATAATGGACTTTTAGAATACCCACAGTACACTCGCCCATATGAGTGGAATGGAATGACTGTGCCTGATGTTTTAATGTCGGGACATCACGAAAATGTTGATAAATGGCGTCGTGAGCAGTCATTATTAATGACGCAGAAATATCGCCCCGATATGCTGGAAAAAGCAGAGCTCACAGATAGTGATAAGAAATTTCTGGAAAAACAGAAAAATTCTTAAATTAATGTTGAATTTTGTAAATTGTTGTTATAAAATAAATATATAAATTTATTCGGATGGCAAAAAGAATGGAAAAAACAATGAGCAAAGCAAAAGTTTTCAAATTAATAGTAATATTACTGTCGGTACTCTTTATTGTATCGGCGGCAACTTGTGTTGTGCTTGGCGTTAAATACCATAACAGTAATAAACAAATTGCCCAGTTGAATGATAAACTTGATGAAGGTCAATCAATGCTTGACGAACAAGTTTCTGCTAACGAATCTCTTAAAGAAGAAAATAGCAGTCAGGCAGAATCTTTTAGTCAACAATATGAGAAACAGAGTAAGGAAAATCAAAGTAAGGTTGATGAACTTAATAAAAAAATCAAAGACCTTAATAAACAACTTGCGGCAAAAAAGAAACCATCTACAACAAAAAGTAATAATGTGCAAAGCGGACCGGTAGTAATTCCTAAACCTACACCGTCTACAGGAAAAACTGTTTATTTAACATTTGATGATGGACCATCGTCTTATACACCGCAAATTCTCGATACTCTCGATAAATACGGTGTTAAGGCGACTTTTTTTGTTAAAAATGGCGGTAAATATAACTATCTAATGAAAGATATAGTTAATCGTGGTCATAGTATCGGTCTTCACACATATTCACATGATTATGCTAAAATTTATAAGTCAGATACTGCATATTTCAATGACCTTAATAAGATTTCAGATTTAGTGTTTGAACAGACTGGTGTCCGTACAAAAATCATGCGTTTCCCTGGTGGCGCAAGTAATACAGTAAGCAGAAAGTATTCAAAGGGTATAATGTCACGTCTTACAAAATCTGTAAAACAACAGGGTTATGTGTATTTCGACTGGAACTGTTCAAATGGCGATGCTGATGGTGCCAATACAGTGCAGAAACAGTTGAATTTCTGTAGTCAATATTCTAAATCAGCATCAACCGTTATTGTACTTATGCACGATACAAAGAAAACAACTCGTGATGCATTACCAAAGATTATTGAGTATTATAAGAGTTGCGGTTTTAAGTTAGGTGTTATAACAACATCTACTCCGCCGATTCAACACAGAGTTAATAATTAAAAAAATATTGATATTACACAAAAAAATTATTATATATTGTCAAAATATACAAACTAGAATGTAGAAATTTTCTTGTTTTTGTTTTTATAACTGAAATATTCTGTTGAGTTAAAAAGTAAGTTGTTTTTCGTTGACGAGGACAAGATTTGTGGTATAATATATTAGTAACAAAGGTGTTTCTATCTGTTGTTCTTAAAAATTTATCATTTGGGAGAATGAATTATGTATAGTAAAGATGTTGAAGTTAAAAATCAGGTTGGCTTACATGCTCGTCCAGCAACTTTCTTTATTCAGAAAGCAAATGAGTTCAAATCATCAATCTGGGTTGAAAAAGAAGATAGAAGAGTAAATGCAAAGAGTCTTCTTGGCGTTCTTTCACTCGGCATTATGGGTGGTACAACAATCCGTATTCTTGCAGGCGGTCCTGACGAAGAAACAGCAGTTGATGAACTTGTAAAACTTGTTGAATCAGGTTTTGCTGAATAATTAAATGTAACAAACAAGGCGCATCGTATTAGTTACGATGTGCTTTATTTTTTTATATATTTGTGGTATTATAGTAAAAACAGACGAAAGGAGTGATTGCTGTGAACGAAAAACTTAATATTCTAAGGGAAAAAGCAATGAAATTGCCTTTAACTCCAGGCGTTTATATAATGAAAAATAAACAAGGTAAAATTATTTATATCGGTAAAGCGAAAAAACTTAAAAATCGAGTAAGTCAGTATTTCGGGTCACAGAACAAACACTCCGTTAAAGTTCTTAAAATGGTAGAAAATGTTGACGATTTCGATTATATTCTTACAGATTCAGAATTTGAAGCACTTGTCCTTGAAGCATGCCTTATAAAACAAAATCAACCCAAATATAATATTCTTCTTAAAGACGATAAGGGTTACAGTTATATAAAAATTACAAACGAGCCATATCGTAAGATTTCAGCAGTGTTGCAGAAAGACGACGATACTGCTGATTATATAGGCCCATTTACAAGTTCATATTCCGTAAAACAATCGGTTGATGAAGCAAATAAAATTTTCAAGCTTCCGCAGTGTAACAAGTCTTTTCCGCGAGATTTCAAAAAGGGAAGACCTTGTTTGAATTTCCATATTAATCGTTGTATGGGTGTTTGTACAGGTAAAATTTCAAAGAGAGAATATGACGAAGCAATAAATGACGCATTAGATTTTCTTAATGGTGATATTTCAAAAATTATAAAAGATTTGAAAGTGAAAATGAATGCTTGTGCCGAAAACCTTGATTTTGAAAATGCAGGTAAATATCGCGACAGAATTCGTGCCATTGAAAATATGCAGACAAAACAGAAAGTAGTTACCGAATCGGGTGACTCAAAAGATGTGTTTGCTCTTGCAACGAATGAAAAAGATATCTGTATAACTGTTTTAAGGTATGATAAAGGTCGTCTTTGCGATAGTGAACAGTTCTTTTTTGATGAAGATAAAATGGTAGAAAATATTCGTTGTAACTTCCTTATACAGTATTATGGAATGAATCGTACAGTGCCACATAAGGTGCTTGTTGACGAGTTTTTTGACGATATGGAATTACTTCAGCAACATCTTACTAATGTTCGCGGTAAAAAGTGTATAGTTACCATCCCGCAAAAAGGCGAGGGGCTTAAACTTATAAATATGTGCCGTGAAAATGCCTATGAAAAACTTGCACAGAAAAAAGGTAAAAAATCTGGTGAAATAAAATCTCTTGAAGAACTTAAAACTCTTCTTGGTCTAGAAAAAACTCCCGAATATATCGAATCCTATGACATTTCCCATACAGGCGGAGAAGATAATGTGGCGGGTATGGTAGTATTCAAGAACGGAAAACCATTAAAACGTGCATACCGTACATTCAATATAAAATCTTTTACAGGACAAGACGATTACAGCTCAATGCGAGAAGTTTTGGAAAGAAGATTTAATGAATATTTTTTGCATAAAGATGAAAACGCAGAAGAGGGGTTTGGAAAAATGCCTGACCTTATTTTGCTTGACGGCGGTAAAGGACAAGTCAATGCAGTAAAGGAAATTCTTGATAAACTGGGTGTTGAAGTACCGCTTTTCGGTATGGTTAAAGATTCAAAACATAAAACCCGTGCCATTACAGGCGACGGTGGAGAAATTGCAATAAATTCTACTCGTAGTGTGTTTACTCTTGTGTCAGAAATTCAAGAAGAAGTTCATAGATTTTCTGTGGGATTCCATCATAAAAAACATACAAAACGCGGTCTTGAATTGTCACTTACCAAAATTGATGGTATAGGTGAACGAAAAGCACAAGAACTTCTCAAAATTTTCAAAACAATTAAAAATATAAAGTCTGCATCTGTTCTTGATTTGATGCAGGTTAAAGGCATAAATAAAGATTTAGCCGAAAAAATTTATGAATTTTACAATAGCGAGGAATAATATGATTGATACAATAATTTTCGATTTGGATGGTACTTTGTTGAATACTCTTGAAGACTTGAAAGATAGCGTCAACTATGCTCTTTCAAAGCAAGGTTTCCCATTGAGAAATCTTACAGAAATCCGTTCATTTGTTGGTAACGGAATCCGTCTTTTAATGGAAAGAGCAGTACCACAGAATACAGATTCAGAAACTTTTGAAATCTGTTTTAATGATTTCTGTGATTATTATAAAATCCATATGGAAGATAAAACCGCACCATACGAAGGTATCAACGATATGCTCAAATCGGTAAAAAATGCGGGATTTAAAACTGCAATCGTAACTAATAAAGCCGATTTTGCTGCACAGGATTTGTGTAAAAGAATGTTTGGTGATACTATTGACTTGGTAGTAGGTAGTGTTGATGGAAGACCTAATAAACCCGCCCCCGACGGTGTTTACTACGCACTCGAAGTGCTTAACAGTAAAATAGAAAACACTATTTTTGTAGGTGATGCAGATACAGATATAATTACTGCAAAAAATGCAAAATTGCCATCTGTTGGTGTGCTTTGGGGATTCCGTGACCGTGAAATTATTGAAAAAGAAGGGGCAGAATATATTGTGGAAACCGTAAAAGAACTTGAAAATCTGCTTATTTCTTTGAAAAAATAGTTGATTTTCTGCGGTTTTTCAATAAATAATTTGACAAATTGACAGAAAAATGAGATAATAGCCACATATATTGGCAGGTTGGAGCAGATTTATGAGAGTAATTACAGGTGAAGCAAGGGGCAGAAAACTTGTCACTTTAGAAGGTGAGGATGTACGTCCTACTACCGACCGAGTAAAAGAAGGTATGTTTAATATAATCCAGTTTGACCTTGAAGGTGCAAATGTTATTGATTTGTTTGCGGGCTCTGGTCAGCTAGGTATAGAAGCGTTAAGCCGTGGTGCTAAACATTGTACATTTATTGACAGTGCTAATCGCTCAATAGATGTAGTAAAACAAAACCTTAAAACAGTAGGGTTTGAAAAGCGTGCAAGTGTATTTTGTGGCGATTCAAAAATGTATATCAATTTAAGTAAAGATAAGTTTGATATTGCACTTTTAGACCCACCTTATAACAAAAATATAATTGATAGTGTTTTGCCGTCAGTTGCAGAAAAAATGACCGATTATGGCGTGATTATCTGTGAAACTGCTCTTGATGAAACATTACCACAGTCAGCTGGTGAATTTTCAATTCACCGCGAATACAGATACGGTAAAATAAAACTTACCGCATACAGAAAGAATAAGTGAGAAATATGAAAACCGTTATTTGTCCCGGTAGTTTTGACCCGGTAACAAATGGGCATCTTGATATTATCAGTCGTAGTTCAGCTCTTTTTGATAAGGTTATCGTTGTTGTAATGAAAAACCCTTCAAAAACCAACTTTTGCTTTACTCCTGAAGAAAGGGCAGATTTAATAAGACGTTGTATCAAAGAATACCCTAATGTAGAGGTTGACACTTACGAGGGTCTGCTTGCAGAATACGCAAAAGAAAAGGGCGCGGTAGCAGTAGTTAAAGGACTTCGTGCCGTGTCTGACTTTGAATATGAATTCCAACAAGCACAAATGAATAAAAAACTTAATGAGAATCTTGAAACCGTGTTTATTAACACAAGGGTTGAGAATCTTTATTTAAGTTCAAGCGCAGTTAAGCAAATTTGCGAATTGGGTGGGGATATAAGCGACTTTGTCCCTCATGAAATTCGTGATGATATAGTTAAAAGAATTAAAAGAGGTGTAAGTAAATGACAATAGAAAACTTACTTGAAGAAATTGAAACCATACTTGATGAAGGCAAATCAGTACCATTTACATCAAATCTTCTTGTTGATGCACAAGCAATCAAAACAGCTATTGAAGACATTCGTCTTAATATGCCAGATGAACTTATGCAGGCAAGAAAAATTGCTTCAGAAAGAAAAGAAATTCTTTCAGGTGCACAAGATAATGCAGATAAGATTATCGAAAAAGCACACGTTCGTGCAAAAGAAATCATCTCTGAAGATGAAATCACACGTGGCGCAGAAGCACAGGCAGCAGAAATTCTTCAACAGGCAAGAGCAACTGCTAATGAAATTGTTGAACAGGCAAGAGCATCAGCTGCTGAGCTTACAGAACAGGCAAGAAACTGGTCAAGAGAAATGCGTACAAGTGCAAGCGAATATGTTGAAAGCATCGTAGCAGTAGCAGACGAAACTCTTACAAATTCAGTTAACGAAATCCGTCGTGCACGTCAGCATCTTAGAGCAGCTGCGACCCAGTCTAAAAAAGGTAACGAATAAATATACATTCGTAATTTAATATGATAATTTAACACCTCGCCGCATATTTATTTATATAAATTGTGTTCGAGGTGTTTATCTATGTTTGTGTATTCAATTAAATCCAAGCACATAAAGTTAGCTTTATTGGTGATTTTTGTTGTTACAACGGTAATATCGTTGTTCATTCTGTCGCAAGATAGTCAACAGACAGGCAAAAGTGGAATGAGTATTAAAGCGTCAACTCACGAAGAGCGAATGGCGTTTGTTTCTCAATATGGATGGGAAGTTGACGAAGAACCCGTAGAAGTGCAAGAAGTTATTATTCCGTCAGAGTTTGATGATACATATACTGCATATAATGAAATACAGAAAGACCAAGGTTTTGATTTAAGTGTTTATGCAGGTATGAGAGCAAAGCGATGGACTTACACAATAAAGAATTATGCGGGTTATGAGAATAAAGATTG
Organism: Clostridia bacterium; assembly: GCA_017631955.1. Classification (GTDB taxonomy): domain Bacteria; phylum Bacillota; class Clostridia; order Oscillospirales; family Acutalibacteraceae; genus Fimenecus. The sequence continues at coordinate 30,570 of JAGBSJ010000034.1, read as the reverse complement.
TATTCGTGTCAATATTCTTGTTTATGACGGACTTGTAATCGGCGGAGATGTTTGCTCCATAGAATTAGATGGATTTATGCATACTTTCCAAATGCCGTAAATTTTTATAAAGGATGACTCAAAAGTGGAAAGACTTGATAAGATTTTGGCCTCACAAGGAACACTTTCTCGTCGTGATGTTAAAGAAATTATGAAAAAGGGAAGAGTATCTGTTAACGGAACTGTCGTAAAAGACAGTTCCATTAAAGTTGATATTTATAAAGACGAAGTTTGCCTTGACAGTGAAAAAATCACATTGAAAAAACATATCTATATTATGATGAATAAGCCACAAGGTGTAGTTTCTGCAAGCGAGGGCGAAAAAGAAGAAACAGTTGTTGATTTGGTGCCTGATGAGTTTTATCGTAAAGGTCTTTTCCCTGCAGGTCGTCTTGATAAAGATACAACAGGTTTTGTGCTTATAACTGATGACGGTGATTTTGCCCATAAAATCCTCTCACCTAAGAATCATATATTCAAAACTTATCTTGCACGTCTTGACCATGAACTTTCAGAATCTGATATTAGAATGCTCGAAAATGGTATAACATTAGGGGATGGGACAATCCTTAAAGAAGCAAAAGTAGAAATTGTTGAACAAAGTGATACACCCCTTGTGAAAATTATGATATGTGAAGGTAAATATCATCAGGTTAAAAGAATGTTTGCAGCGGCGGGTAACAGGGTGGTTGCACTTCATCGTTCAAAAATGGGTGAATTAGAGCTTGATAGCGCATTGAATCCGGGCGAATGTCGTGAAATTACCCCCGAAGAACTCCAAAAAATACAAAAAATATAAAATGTTTAGTCATTTTGAACAATAAAAAAATAGCAAAAAAACTCCGCATAATGCGAGGATTGAACAAAAATTTCGTCAATTTTTGTGAAAAATGTTTGAAAAAATGAAAAAATATAAAAATTTTACTTGCAAAATCGGGTTTTATTGTGTAAAATACATAGTGTTCTAATTGTGAAATTGCATAAGGTGTTGTTTACCGTGCGATTGGAGGTATAAAATATGTCCAACAGATTGTTTCAGGGCATCGTTCATCAGATGAACGACGTAATTGAAAGAACTTTCGGCGTAATTGATGAAACAGGTACAGTTATTTCTTGTAGCGAACTTGGTAGAATTGGTGAAATTCAGACACATGCAGTGTCAGACGTTTTCTCATCTGCTGACAAAACTGTTTCAGATGGCTATACTTATAAAGTGTTTGGTGCTCATATGCATCCTGAATATGCAGTTTTTGTTGAAGGTGACGACGAAGTTGCTAACAGATATGTATCTGTTATTGCGGTATCTCTTTCAACAATTAAACAATATTATGACGAAAAATATGACAGAGGTAACTTTATCAAGAATGTAATTCTTGATAATATTCTCCCTGGTGATATCTATATTAAAGCACGCGAACTTCATTTCAATAATGATGTTACTCGCGCAGTGCTTCTTATCAGAATTACTGAAAAGAATGACGTTTCTGTGTTTGATGTTATTCAGGACTTGTTCCCTGATAAAACAAAGGACTTTGTTGTTAATATCAACGAAACAGATATTGTTCTTGTTAAAGAAGTTAAGAATAATGTTGACACAAAAGACCTTGAAAAACTTGCTCGTTCAATAGCAGATTCATTAGGTACAGAGTATTATACACATGTACTTGTCGGTATCGGTACTGCAGTTGACAGTATTAAAGACTTAGCACGTTCATTCCGTGAAGCACAGGTTTCTCTTGAAGTTGGTAAAGTTTTTGACACTGAAAAAACTATCGTAACTTATGATAATCTTGGTATTGCGCGCCTTATTTATCAGTTACCTACAACACTTTGTGAAATGTTCCTTCGTGAAATTTTCAAACGTGGCTCTATTGATAGTCTTGACCACGAAACACTTTTCACAATTCAGAAATTCTTTGAGAATAATCTTAATGTTTCTGAAACATCAAGAAAATTGTTCGTGCATAGAAATACTCTCGTTTATCGTCTTGAAAAAATTAAGAAACTTACAGGTCTTGATTTGAGAGAGTTCGATGATGCTATCGTATTCAAAGTTGCATTGATGGTTAAGAAATACCTTGATGCAAATCCAATCAAATATTAAATTACAAGAAGTTCCGTATGGAACTTCTTTTTTTGGCATATTTCCCGCAAAACTGCGTGTCTTTCGGCTCGGGGTCTGTCTGTTTTTCTATCGTTTTTTATTCTATTTGTCTATATTGCATATTAAGTTATATATTTTTTATGCAAAACAACGATAAATGTTAACTTTTATTAAAAAACGCGACAAACACAATATTTTGTGGTATAATGTTCACAATAATGATTATTATGTATATCTATGTGCATATATAGGCAAAAAATATAAAGAAAGAAAAGGTGCATATTGTGATTGAATTCAAAAATGTTTCAAAAACATATGAAAATGGTACAGCCGCCCTTCGTGATGTGTCACTTACAATAAATGACGGTGAATTCGTCTTTGTTGTTGGTTCGTCTGGTGCGGGTAAAAGTACTTTTCTTAAAATTATAATGCGCGAACAAGTTCCAAATAGCGGAACAGTTATAATTAATAACTACAATCTTAACAAACTCAAAAAACGCGAAATTCCAAAATTCCGTCGTACAATGGGTATTGTTTTTCAGGATTTCCGCCTTATTCCTAATATGACAGTTTTCGATAATGTTGCATTCGCGATGCGCGTTATCGGTGCAAAAGAGAAAGAAATCAGAAAAAGAGTTCCTTATGTGTTAAGCTTGGTTGGTCTTACATCAAAAGCAAGACAGTTGCCTACACAACTTTCTGGTGGTGAACAACAACGAGTTGCTCTTGCTCGCGCTCTTGTAAATAATGCAGGCATTATTATTGCGGACGAGCCAACAGGTAATATTGACCCCGAAATGTCTTACGAAATTCTTGGGCTTCTTAATCATATCAACAATAACGGAACAACTGTTGTTATGGTTACTCATGAGCATGAATTAGTACGCCGTTTCAACCATCGTGTTATTACTATTGACCAAGGACAAGTTGTTTCAGATACAGGCGTGAAATATAAGAGCGTGGTTGATGAAGAACCATATACAACTGACTCAAAGCCAGAAACAAAAGAAGAAATGATGATTGCCGCAGAGCAAGAACTTCAGGAAAATGTCGATAAACTCCGTGAAGAAGTAAAATCTCCTGAAATCATTGAAGAAAATCCAAATTCTACATATTATGAGCAACCTAATGTTGATAAAGAATTAGAAGATTTTATGAGAACTTATGGTATTGCTGATGACGACATCACAACTGACAGCGTTGATTATTCAGTTTATCTCGATGACGAGAAATCAAATGGAGGTGACGAGTAATGAAAGGTGCAAGTTTGAAGTATCTTACAAAAGAGGGCTTCCGTAATGTGTGGGTTAACCGCCTTATGTCTTTGGCGTCAGTGTCAGTACTTATGGCGTGTCTTGTAATCATTGGACTTGGTGCTATGATTTTCTTTAACATTGACTCGTTGCTTGATACTGTTGAGCGTCAGAATGTTGTAATGGTTTATGTTGATAAAGCGGCAACTGATGAACAAACCTCACAGATTGGTAATGATATTAAAATGATGTCAAATGTTGCAGAGTGTGAGTTTATTCCAAAAGAAGATGCTTTTCAAGAGCAGCTTGAGGCGATGGGTGACGATGCAGTTTTACTTGAAGGACTTGACGAAAATCCACTTCCTGATGCTTATAAAGTAGTAGTTAAGGATTTAACTCAGTTCAGAGCAACTGTTGATAGCTTAAGAAGTATGGAACTTGTTGATACAGTACGTGAAAATGGCGATATTGCAGATAAACTTATCAGTATAAGAAAAGCAGTTTCAACTGTAATTATCGGTATGGTTTCACTGTTGTTTATAGTTTCATTGTTTATCATTTCAAATACAATTCGTATTACAATGTTCTCACGTAAACTTGAAATCAGTATTATGAAAGCCGTTGGTGCTACTAACTGGTTTATTCGTTGGCCGTTTATGATTGAAGGTATGCTTTTAGGTGTACTTGCAGGACTTGTGTCTTTCGGCGTACTTGCAGGACTTTATCAGGGTATGGTTTACATATTCAAAGACATTCTTGCAATATTCACACCGGTTTCATTCCTTGGCTATGCGGGTTACATTTTTGCAATATTTATGGCTATAGGCATTTTCACCGGTTCATTCGGAAGCATCATTTCAATGGGCAAATATCTTAAAGAACAGGGGAGTGTTGTAAGTGAAGAATAGTAAGAAAATCTTTTCGTTTGTTTTCGCAATGGTTTTACTTATGACTTCAGTTTCATTCCCTGCATCAGCTTCTAAAGAGTCCGAATATCAAGACAGAATTGATTATTGGGAAGACTATATTGCAAAGAATGAAGCGGGTGAAGAAGATGTTCAAAAACTTCTTGATGCCCTTGATGAGCAGAATGATGCAATCAGTTCAAAAATCTCGGCGAAAGAGAAAGAAATTTATCCGTTAAGAGTTAAAGTCAATGAACTTAATGAGCAGATTGCATCTCTTCAAAAACGCATAGATGAACTTGTTAATGAAATAACAAAAATCGAAACTCAGACAGAAGAACAGAATAAAAAGATTGATGAAACTTATGATGTTCTTGGTGAGCGTCTTTGTGCATCTTATATGGCGGGCGAAACAAGTGAACTTGAACTTTTCCTTAATGCAACTGATTTCGAAGATTTCCTTACTCGTAGTGAACTTCTTCGTCAGGTTGCAAAGCACGATAACGCAGTAGTTTCAGGACTTGAGGCAAAAATTAAAGAACTTAATGAAATGCTTGAAGATTTAACTGCAAAGCGTAGCGAAATTGAAGAAAGCAAGGCAAAAGTTGAAGCAGATAAAAAAGAAGTAGAATCAGAAAAAGCCGTTCTTGATAAAGAAATGGCAGTTCTTCAAAAAGACGAAAGCAAACTCACTGCTAACATCAATAAGCAGAACGCTCTTCTTGAAAAATATCAAAGCAACCAAGCTTATGGCGAAAAGCAAAAAGCAAAGGCAGAAGCAGAATTTAAGCGTTGGGAACAAGAAATGCAAGCTGATGCTGGTAATTCCGGTTCAACAGGTGACGGTTATGTAAATAGTGGTGGAAACCACAATTTCAAAAAATCATCTAAGGGTTACATAAGTCCTATTCAGGATAAATCGGTTTATTATTCTGCAACTTATGCACAGCATAGTTCTCGTGGCTCAAAGTCAGTTGACTTCTGTGCACCTGCAAACCGCGTATTTACAAATGGCAAAACATATCATACAACAAATGGTGCGAAGATTTATGCGGTAGCAGGCGGTAAGGTTGTTCAATCATATTCACAGACCTCTGGTGGTAATGTTATTGTTATTGACCACGAAAATGGTATGAGAACACTTTATGCTCACTGCCGTGTTCGTTATGTATCAGCAGGGCAGAGAGTAAATCAGGGCGATGTAATTGCTCTTGTTGGTAATACAGGTACAGCAGTTTACCCAAGACCGACAAGTGCTAATCCTGTTGCGGGCTCACACCTTCACTTCCAGATGCTCCTCAACGGTAGCCCTGTAAATCCGGAAAAATATCTTCCATCACCATTGGTGTAAATTAAAACAAAAGTAAAGGATGATGTCCTTTGAATAAAAAAATATCTTTAGGACTTGCAATTTCTTTAATTTTCTTGTCAGTGGCTTTAGCAGTTACAATGACAATGGTATTCTCCTTGAATATTTATAACGGAATTATCAAAGATGTTGCAGACCGTTCAAATCTTTACTCAACAGTATCAGAGATTGACGACTTAGTCCGTAAAAATTATTTCGGCGAATTGAACGAGAATTTTCTCAATACTATGATGTCTGACGGCTTCGTTGAGGGCGTTGGCGACCGTTATAGTTACTATATGACCGCAAACGAATATGCCGATTATCTTGATGAAGATAAAGGCAATAAAGGCGGTATAGGTATTATCGCGGTTTATGATAGTGAAAATAATAACATCTACGTTTCTGAAGTATCTGCAAAATCTCCCGCAGAAGTTCAGGGGATTAAAAAGGGCGATGTTATTACTGCGGTTGATTCTATTAAGGTAACATCTTCAAATTATGAAGAACTCATTAAAAAGCTTGACGGTGAAAAACTTACTAATGTTCAGGTAACATTTAAAAGTGGCGATACTGAAAAAACAGTATCAGTAGCCCGTGGTTATTCTGCACAGTCAGTTTATTATAGTGTAAGCAATAAAGTGGGTTATGTTAAAATTACCGCTTTTTACAGTACAACCGTAGACCAACTTGAAGACGCTCTTGATTATATGAGTAAAAATTCAGTAACCGCAGTTGTGCTTGATGTTCGAAATACCAGTACAGGTCTTATGAGAAACGCGGTTGCGTGTGTTGACCTTATTGCTCCCGTAGCAACTGAGGGTACAGGTGCATTGGCAACTGCAGTTGATAAAGACGGTAAAACTGTTGAAACATTTACATCTGATTCAGACAGTAAAAGTTTTGTTATGTCTGTGCTTGTAAATGGCAACACTTCAGGTGCGGCAGAACTTTTCGCTTGTGATTTACGTGATTTCGGCATTGCAGGGCTTGTAGGTACAAAAACTGCAGGTAATGGTACAATGCAGAAAGTTTTCGAGTTAAGTGATGGTAGTGCAGTTGCACTTACAGTTGCAAAAATTATTCCTTATAAGAGTGATAGCTTTAATGGTGTAGGTCTTGAGCCAGACCATAAAGTAGAACTTACCGCAGAACAAAATTCACGTCTGCCAATGCTTAAATTAGCAGATGACCCACAATATCAAAAAGCGGCATCGATAGTAACTAACTGATAAATAAAATACAATCCCTTCGCATATTTTGTTGCGGAGGGATTTTTTATGTTTTGTGTGTTGAATGTGGAGAAGAAAAACAGAAATTTTTTTGAGAAGATATTCAAATTTTTAGCCCGCGACGAATATTCTATTGCTACCGTGCCGGTTTTCAAAGGCGCACCTTTTTATATGCTTAATGCAAGTGTGTATGATGCAGTTGATTGGGAGAGAGTGATTGAACATTCGGGAAAATGTTGTAAACGACTTGTAGTTAACGGAAATATTATAATCCCCGAAAATCAAGGAGTCGGAGTTTTTAATAGCCCAATTTTGTATAATAAAGTTTTTATGAATACTTTGTTGCATATTATAAAAAACAACGTCACCATAAAAACACCACAAAACATTACGGTGTACGACAAAAAGGGCGTTTATGCCGACTTTCTGACTATGATTGTGCCTTATGCTAGTCAAATAACTGTAGTAACTGATAATAAAGATAAATACACAAAAGTATGCGATAAAATACTTGAAAATACAGGGCTTTGTGTGTCGTTGCTTTCGGATTTTAACGATGGAACAATTAAGATAAATATTGACAAAAATGTAATGAGTATTTGCACCAAAAATCAGTTTATAAATGTAACTTGTGGCGAAAATATGATAGTAAATAATATCTATAAAAAACTTTTGCCCAAGGGTGTTGATGAATATACATTTTACTCGGCACTTTATGAACTTTGTGGAGTTTTCTCATTAGGGGAATGTATTTTTGAAACAGTTACGGTAAACAATGAAAAAAAGCATATAGATACTGTGACTTTCTCTTGACACAATGGTAAATTTTTAATATAATATGTTCTATATGGGCGGCAGGACTGCTTGTTTTGTTATGCCTAAATTTCCAATAAAGGAGTCAAAAATAATGGCACAGGAAACATTACTTACAATAGAAGCTCTCAAACAACTTGAGGCAGAACTTGAAGACTTAAAAGTCAACGGCAGAAAAGAAGCTGCTGAAAAAATCAAACTTGCTAAATCTTTCGGTGACTTGTCAGAAAACAGTGAATATGATGAAGCAATGAATGACCAAGCAAAACTTGAAGCACGTATTGGTGAAATCGAACATATTCTTAAAACTGCAAAAATTCTTGATATTGAGTCACTTGGTACAGAGAACGTTCATATCGGTTCAACAGTAAAAATTACAGATAAAAAGAGAAAGTCATACACATATTCAATCGTAGGTTTTGCACAGGCAGACCCTGCAGTTGGCAAGATTTCAGACGAATCTCCTGTTGGTAAAGCACTTATCGGCCATAAAGTTGGCGAAAAAGTAACAGTTGAAACACCTGCAGGCACAATGGAATTCAAAATTGTTGAAATCTTAAAATAATTGGAGTACTAAAATGGCAGAAGAAATCAGAAATAATCAACCTGAAGTGGATTTAGGCGAACAGCAAAGAATCCGTCAGGAAAAACTTAAAGCATTACAAGAAGAGGGCAGGGACCCATTTGTAATTACAAAATATGACCAGACACATCACAGTGCAGATATTAAAGATGGCTTTGAAGCACTTGAAGGTAAAACTGTACGCGTTGCAGGTCGTATGATGTCAAAACGTGTTATGGGTAAGGCATCATTCTGCAACATTCAGGACCTTAAAGGCAACATCCAGTCTTATGTAGCAAGAGATAGCATCGGCGAAGAAGAATATAAGGGCTTTAAGAAACTCGATATCGGCGATATTATCGGTATTGAGGGCGAAGTGTTCAAAACAAAAACAGGCGAGATTTCAATTCACGCAACTGCAGTAACACTTCTTTCAAAGAGCTTACAGATTCTTCCTGAAAAGTTCCACGGTCTTACAAATACTGATATGAGATATCGTCAGCGTTATATTGACCTTATTATGAATCAGGAATCAAAACAGACTCTTATCAATCGCTCAAAAATTATTAGTGCAGTCCGTAAATATCTTGATGGCGAGGGCTTTATGGAAGTTGAAACACCAATGCTTGTTTACAACGCAGGTGGTGCAGCAGCAAGACCATTTGAAACTCACTTCAATGCGCTTGATACTGATATTAAACTTCGTATTTCTCTTGAACTTTACTTAAAGCGTCTTATCGTTGGCGGTATGGAAAGAGTTTACGAAATCGGTCGTGTATTCCGTAACGAAGGTCTTGACACTCGTCATAACCCAGAATTTACACTTATGGAACTCTATCAGGCATATACTGACTACCACGGTATGATGGACTTAACAGAAAATCTTTACCGTTATGTAGCACAGGAAGTTCTTGGTACAACAAAAATCGTATTCAATGGTATTGAAATGGATTTGGGTAAGCCATTTGAAAGAATTACAATGCTTGATGCAGTTAAAAAATATTCAGGTGTTGACTTTAACGAAATCAACTCAACTGAAGAAGCTCATGCAGTAGCAAAAGAGCACCATGTTGAATTTGAAAAGCATCATAAAAAAGGTGATATTCTTAATCTCTTCTTTGAAGAATTTGTTGAAGACCACCTTGTTCAGCCAACATTTGTTATGGACCATCCTATTGAGATTTCTCCACTTACAAAGAAAAAACCGGAAGACCCTAACTATGTTGAGCGTTTCGAATTCTTTATGAATGGTTGGGAAATGGCAAATGCTTATTCAGAGCTTAACGACCCAATTGACCAGAGAGAAAGATTTAAGGCACAGGAAGAACTTCTCGCTCTCGGCGACGAAGAAGCAAACACAACAGATGAGGATTTCCTTTATGCTCTTGAACTCGGTATGCCACCAACAGGCGGTATCGGTTTCGGTATCGACCGTATGACAATGCTTCTTACAGACAGTCAGGCAATCCGTGACGTAATCCTCTTCCCAACAATGAAACCATTAGACTAATTAAATCAGGACTACGGAAATCCGTAGTCCTTTTTTTATTGACAAATATTCTTTGAAAAGTTAAAATAAAATTATAAAGAATAGGGAGGGATTCTGATGTTAAATTATAAAATCGAAGGTGGGCATTTGCCTGTTGTAATCTGTTACCCAGAGCCGGGGCAGACACTCTGCACAGAAAGTGGTGCAATGAGTTGGATGAGCCCTAATATGCATATGGAAACAAATTCGGGTGGCGGAGTTAAAAAAGCGCTTGGTCGTCTTTTCTCTGGGGACTCACTTTTTATGAACGAATACACACCGCAAGGTGGTACCGGTATGATTGCTTTTGCATCAAGTTTTCCGGGTTCAATTATTCCTTATGAAGTGACTCCTGGTAATGGAATTATCGTGCAGAAAAGGGGATTTCTTGCAATGGAAAAAGGCCTTGACTTGTCTGTGCATTTCCATAAAAAGCTTGGTCGTGGCTTCTTTGGTGGCGAAGGTTTCATTATGCAGAAAATTTCAGGTAATGGACTTGTATTCCTTGAAATTGACGGTCATTGTGTTGAGTACACTTTGGGTGCAGGCGAAAGTATTGTTGTTGATACAGGTTATCTTGCGGCAATGAGTGAAACTTGCACAATGGAAGTTCAACAAATCAAAGGCGCAAAGAATATCTTCCTTGGTGGCGAGGGCTTATTCCATACAAGAATTACAGGTCCAGGTAAAATATACATTCAGTCAATGCCTATTGCACAGATTGCAAATCAGTTAATTCCGTATATGCCAACTGCAACAAATGGTAATGATAGTGGATTTACTATCAATCTTGGCGGAAATTAACACATATTATACGCCCTTGCAAATGCAGGGGCGTTATTTTTATAAATTAATTGAAACTTTATAAAAAGAGTGGTACAATACTAATATCGGAGTGTGATATTATGTATCAGTTTGATGCACTAAAAGTAAAAAATCAATGTGTTGAGTGGATTCGTGAATTTTTCGAGCAGAACGGAAAGGATTGCAATGCAGTTGTTGGCATTTCAGGTGGTAAAGATTCATCTATTGTGGCAGCCCTTTGCGTTGAAGCGTTAGGTAAAGACAGAGTAATCGGTGTGCTTATGCCTTGTGGCGAGCAACATGATATTGATTGTGCAAAACAACTTGTTGACCATCTCGGAATTAAAAATTATATAGTAAATATTAAAGATACAGTTGATGGCCTTATGAATAATCTGCCAAAGGATTTAGAAATTACACCACAAACTGTGCAGAATATTCCACCAAGAGTAAGAATGACAACTCTTTATGCAGTAAGCCAATCAGTTAATGGCAGAGTTGCTAATACTTGTAATCTTTCTGAAGATTGGGTTGGTTATTCAACTCGTTATGGTGATTCAGTAGGGGATTTTAGTCCTTGCTCGTTTCTTACAGTAGCCGAAATGAAACAAATCGGTCATTTGTTGGGACTTCCACATAACCTTGTTGAGAAAACACCAATTGATGGACTTTGTGGTAAAACGGATGAAGATAATCTCGGTTTCACTTATGCCGAACTTGATAAATATATCAGAACAGGCGAAATCGAAGATAAAGAAAAGAAAGATTTGATTGATAGAAAGCATAAAATGAACTTGTTTAAGTTAGAACTTATGCCATCATTCAAACCGGAAATATAATGGGAGAAATATTCATGTCAAATAAAAACCAAAAACTTTCAACTAAAGAAACAATAATCCAGATTGCAAAATTCGTAGCATTCTCAATGGGCGCAGGTATTATTCAAATTGTGTCATACACAATCATTCACGAGCTTACAGATTGTGTGCATTGGAAAGCATATCTTCCATCACTTATTTTGTCAGTTCTCTATAACTTTACAGTAAACCGTAAGTTTACATTCAAATCTGCAAATAATGTACCTATTGCAATGCTTAAGGTTGCACTTTTCTATTGTGTATTCACACCGGTTTCTCTTTATCTAGGTCAGTTAGCCGAAAATGCTGGTGTAAATAACTACATAGTTGAAGTGGTAACAATGTCTTGTAACCTTGTTACAGAATATTTATATTGCCGTTTTGTTGTTTATCGTGGCTCAATGAATACAAACAACCTTGCAAAAAAAGACGAAGCAAAAGCAGAAACAAAATAAAATATATAGGGGATTGGGTATGAAAAACGAGATAATCAGTTTAAGAAAAAATATATATCGTTCAACATCAATAATGTTTATTGTGCAGCTTTTTGGTGCTTTGGGTGCAGGGTTTTTCTTTGTAATCCAGAATATTTTTGGCGTTGAGCATATTCTTGATGCTGCCGAAAAAGGTAACGAGCAGATTTTGTGGTTTATTCTTTTCTGGGCAACAGACTTTTTCTTTATTGCATTTGTAACAGTAACAGCTTATTTAATTGCAGGACTTCCTGCGTTAGCACCATCTTTGGCGTTAAGTATTTATTTCTGCCATTTTGCAGGAAATCCCGTGCCAGCAAATCAGATGTATGTAGCATATTTCGCAACTCCACTCAACAACGGTGGTGGCGTGAATATTGGCTATATGGGTTACTACATAATGGCAATAGCCCTTGCTTTGCTTATTAAGTATCTCTATATCGCGTGGGATAATATCAAAGAAAATCTTGGCAAAAAGCTTGACAAAACCTTAAAGAAAATTAAGTTTATTCCTGAAAATTTCGGTGGCGTAGAATTATTAGAACAAGTCGATTTAATTGTGCTTGTGCTTATTCTTCCCGTTGCGTCTTGCGCACTTACATTCTTGCTTATCCGTTATGGTATTCAGTTGCCATTCAACGCGTTGGGCGAAGCTCTTGTTGAGCCACTTACAAACCTTGCAAACAGTAGTGTAGTGCTTTGTGGTATTGTAATGGGACTTATGGTTGGATTTGACCTTATAGGCCCTGTTTCAATGGCAGCATTTTCAGTTGCTATTGCAATGCTTTTCGCAGGGGACGCAAGATTTATGACAATCTATGGCGCTTGTTTCGTGTCACTTGGTTGGATTCCACTTTTTGCAATGATATTCCGTGGATTTATTAAGAAAAAGAGCTTTAAGCTTGATACTGACGACACTAACCTTGCAGTTACAGGCCCAATTAACGCGTTCTTTGAAAATATCAAACTTACAGTTTCATTCTCAATGACCAATGCATATCGTAGCCCATTAACAATAATTCCAGGTTATATGATAGGTTCAGCTGTTACAGGACTTTTAGTAGCACTTTTCAAAATCACAAACACAGCATATTTAACTGAACTTCCACGATATGGTAATGGTTATACATTCGAAGAACTTTTCGAAATGGGTGAATACTACATATCATTTACATTACCACTTCGTTCAGGCGATTGGCTTACATGCAGATTACCACTTTTCTTTATAATTCTCGGTGGTGCTGCAGTAGGTGGACTTGCGATAGTGTTATTCCGTCACCTTGTATTTAAGTCACAAGAAAAACGAGGAACTGCTATTGAAACAAGTGGTGACATAGTTCTTGAAATGAGAATATGGGCACAAAAACTTTCTAAAAACCCAAAAGCAGAATAAAATGTAGGGGCGATTATTAAATCGCCCGTATTTTTATAACTTTTTTCAAAAAACTCTTGACTTTTACCCAAGGTAAAAATGTAAAATCGTCATTGTAAAGGGGGATTTACTATGAAAATTAAGCAAGTTATGGCTAAAACCGGTCTTACTGACCGTGCAATACGTCTTTATATTGAAAATGAACTTGTAAAACCTGAATGTGACGAAAATTACAATGGCAGAAATAGTATAGAGTTTTCTGAAACTGATGTTGAAAATCTTAAAAATATCGCCTTACTTCGCAAAGCCGATTTCTCTATTCAAGAAATTAAAGCATTACAAATGGGTGGCGAAACTGCACAAAATACAATAAAAGAATACATAAACAGAACAAACAAGAAAATACAATTCAGTAGTGAAATAATCGAAAAAATCGGTACTCTTGCAGACGAAGAAAATATCACAATTGAAATAATCTGCGAAAAACTTTCAACTAACCTTGCAAACGAGCTAGTCCCAGCCGAAGATATGGAACTCTCCCCAAAAGAACAGAAAGAAAAAAATGTTTTTACTATGATTTCTGTAATTGGTATGGTGTTGTCAGGGATAGCAATTTTAGTTCTGCTATTCACTATTGCTTCTTTAGGTTACAATCTTCTTGAATTTATGAAGTTTCCTGATATTTCTATATGCGAAAGCTTTGATGAAGTAATAGCATTTATTCTCTTATGCATATTTTGGCTTGTTATAAAATATTTTCCTGCTATACAATTTGCATTATGTCTCACTATTTTTATTGTTTATAGGGTGAAAAGAAAAATAGGCAAAAAGAAAGATAAGAAAAAAGTTGTTGCAACTATTCTTGTTGTAATATGGGTAATTTCATTATTGCTATCACCTATAATGTTTTTCTTTAACATGTTATCTTGGGAATCACGAAGTGAAGACCCAAATGATTATTTATACACAAATGGTAGTCATGTTCATTATTACGATAAAGAAGAAAAGTTCGACCCATTATTTCCAGATACAGTTCCTACAATACCAAATTGGGAAGAAACATTTTTAGGTGAGAAATATCACGACACTACAAAATATTATTACAAATATGCTGATGGTTGGGAGGGCTTTTCTGAAGATGTTTTTGCTGAATGGGTTTTGACCGAAGATGAACTCCAACAAGAAAAAGAAAGAGTATTAAATCTTGAAGGAATTGTTCGTGAAGAATCAGTAGGAGATTGGACTCGCATTTATTTTACTGATGAAGTAAACAAAAGACAAAGTACAGAGCATTGCGAGTATTATTGCTTTTTATTTTTCGCATATAATGACAAAACAAATACAGTAAGATACATTTTTGCAGAGGGCAAAAATGAATATACATATACGCCATATTTCACGGATGTTGATTGGTAACCAAGCGTGGTCTTTGACCACGCTTTTTCTTTGCAAAATATAATTCCCACCAAATTTATATGAATTAGCTCTTGAATTCCTAGTAATTTTGTAGTATATTATCTTCGTAACGAAAAACAATACTCTAAAAGGGTGTAGATATTATGAAAATCTCAACAAAAGGCAGATATGCACTTCGTCTTATGACAGACCTTGCAATCCACAAGGACGACGGCAATATCTCAATAAAATCCATTGCAACAAGACAAAATATCAGCGAAAAATATCTTGAACAAATTATCAAACTTTTGGCTAAAGAAAATCTTGTTGAAAGCACTCGTGGTGCACAGGGTGGCTATAAACTTACTCGTGAGCCCATTGAATACACAGTAGGCGAAATTTTAAGAGTAACTGAGGGTAGTCTTGCTCCTGTTGCTTGTCTTGAAACTGACGACAATCCTTGCGAAAACTGTATGGACTGTGTAACACTTGAAATCTGGCAATGCGTACTTGATGCAGTTAATAAGGTTGTTGACTCAATCACATTACAGTATTTAGTAGACAAACAGAAAGAAAAAGGTAACTGCGGATGCTGCTAAAATACGATTTACACGAAGCAGCTCGTTATATGGGCTATAAACACGGTGCAGAGCCAAGTGAAGAAATATGTGAACTTTGTGAAGTTGCATACAACGAACTTTGCAAAGTAATTACGCCAAAATATATTTATAAAGAGTATGAATTCACAAGAACAAACGACGGAATAATTATTGACGGAACAGAATTCAAAAGCACAAAACTTTTAAACCACTTAAAAGATTCAAATACGATTATTCTTTTTGGCGCAACGCTTGGAGTTGGTGCTGATACTCTTGTTCGCAAATATTCTGTAACCGATGCTGCAATGACAAGCATTGTTCATTGTGTAGGCGCATCAATGGTTGAAAATCTTTGCGACCAGGCTTGTGAAGAACTTAAAAATACAATAAAAGGTGACCACAAATATCGTTTTAGCCCAGGTTATGGTGGACTTGATATTTCATCACAAGCAGATTTCTTTAAGCTTTTACCAATGACAAAACAAATGGGAGTAACATTGTCAGAAAACTTCTTAATGACTCCCACAAAAACAGTTACTGCCTTTATAGGAGTAACAAAGGAATGAGAACAATGAATTTTAATGAATTTTTCAACAATTCAATATTGTTTTTTGATGGTGCAATGGGTACCGAACTCCAGAAAAACGGACTCAAAAAAGGCGAGTTACCCGAAAACTTAAACATTCACTCTCCCGAAATCGTGGCAAGAGTGCATAAGTCATATTTAGACGCAGGTTGCAACATAATCTCGACTAACACATTCGGCGCAAATTCGCTTAAATTCCATAATGTGAATGAGATTGTCACAAAAGCCGTTGAAATTACAAAAAACGCAATCGCAGAAAGTGGTAAAGAGGCATTTGTTGCTCTTGATATGGGTCCACTTGGCAAACTCTTAAAGCCATATGGTGATTTAGAATTTCAGACTGCTTACGACCTTTATAAAGAACAGGTTATAGCAGGTGCAAATGCAGGTGCGGACTTAATTCTTATCGAAACAATGGGAGATTTGTACGAAATTAAAGCTTCAGTTCTTGCTGCAAAAGAAAATACAGACTTGCCTGTGCTTGTGTCAATGATTTTTGACGAAAAGGGCATACTTTTAACAGGTGCAGATATTAAAACTGCAATAATTACTCTTGAGGGTCTTGACGTTGACGGAATTGGTATGAATTGTGGGCTTGGTCCCGACCAGATGCTTGAATTATTAAAAGAAATGCAAAAGTATTCAAGCACACCTATTTTTGTTCAACCCAATGCAGGACTCCCTGTAAGTATAAATGGCGTTACAACGTACAATGTAACTCCAGAAGAATTTGCAAATAAGCAACTCCAAATTCTTAGAAATGGTGCTTGTGCTTTGGGTGGTTGTTGTGGTACAACTCCTGACCACATAAAAGCAATGATTGACCTTTGCAAAAATCAGCAAATCACTAAAATCAGCAAAAAGCAGATTACTGCAGTTACATCATATTCAAAAACTGTAATCTTTCAAGATAAGCCAATTATTATAGGCGAAAGAATTAATCCAACAGGCAAAAAAATGCTTAAAGAGGCACTCCGTAATAAAGATATGGATTATATCTATCGTGAGGGTGTAACCCAAGCAGATGCAGGGGCAGATGTGCTTGATGTGAATGTAGGACTCCCCGAAATTGACGAGCCGACCATGATGCAAAATACAGTTTTAGGACTTCAAAGTATTCTCAATACACCGTTGCAGATTGATACTTCTGATGCGGTTGCTATGGAAAAAGCACTTCGCATTTATAACGGTAAACCAATGGTAAACTCTGTTAACGGTAAAGAAAAAGTGATGGATGAAGTATTCCCACTTGTTAAAAAATACGGTGGTGTGCTTGTATGCCTAACTCTTGATGAGAACGGAATCCCTGAAACCACAGAGGGCAGAATAGATATTGCAAAACGCATTATCGCAAAGGCAGAAGAATACGGAATAACTAAAGAAAACCTTGTGTTTGACCCACTTTGTATGACCGTCAGCACAAATAAAGATAATGCCAAAATCACTTTAGAATGTATTGAAAAACTCACCAACGTTTTAGGTGTTAAAACAGTTTTAGGTGTTTCAAATGTGTCATTTGGACTTCCAAATCGCGAACTTCTCAACTCTGCATTTTTCACCCTTGCAATGCAAAGGGGCTTAAGTGCAGGAATTATAAATCCAAAAAGTGATGCCATGATGAACGCTTATTATTCATACTGCGCATTACAAGGATTAGACGATAATTTTGAACAGTATATCGCCAATGTTACTGACACAAAATCGGAAATCAAAACAACAGATGTTGACCTTAAAACTGCAGTTGTTAAAGGACTTAAAAATCAGGCGAAAGAGCAAACTAAGCTTGAACTTCAAACTAAAACTCCAATCGAAATAATTGATGGTATTTTAGTGCCTGCGCTCAATGAAGTAGGTAAGGGATTTGAAGAGAATACAATATTCTTGCCATCACTTTTAATGAGTGCCGAAACTGCCGGTGCTAGTTTTGAAATCATTAAAGAATATATGGTTAATAGCGGTGCAAAATCTGAAGAAAAGGGTAAAATACTCATAGCAACCGTTGAGGGCGATATTCACGATATCGGTAAAAATATTGTTAAAGTATTGCTCGAAAATTACGGATTTTCAGTAATTGATATGGGTAAAGACATAACCCCTGAAGCCATTGTTGAAAGAGCAGAGAAAGAAAATATCAAATTAGTCGGTCTTTCTGCTTTAATGACTACAACAGTACCGTCAATGGAGAGAACAATTCGACTTCTCAAAGCGAAAAATTCGCAAATTGCCGTTATGGTAGGTGGGGCAGTATTAACCGAAGATTATGCAAAGACTATCGGGGCAGATTTTTATGGTAAAGATGCTATGGCGTCTGTAAGGATAGCCGAAAAATTCTTTGCAAAATAAGTCAAATTATGGCTATATTATAATTGACAAATTCATACTAAGGTAGTATGATATATACGAATTCACACTAAATTACTATGAAATAGAAATGAGATGTATATATGAAAGTTTATGCAGATAACGCTGCAACAACAAAAATATCACAAAAAGCACTTGATGCGATGATGCCGTGCTTCCAAGAAATATATGGAAATCCATCAAGTTTGCATAGTGTAGGACAAGATGCTTTCCACGCAGTCCGCGACGCTCGTAACACTATTGCCGAGTGCATTAACGCAGACGCTAATGATGTGTATTTTTCATCAGGTGGTAGTGAAAGCGACAACTGGGCAATTAAAGGCGCAGCTTACCTTATGGCTAAAAAAGGTAAAAAGCATATTATCAGTTCAAAGTTTGAACACCACGCAGTTCTTCATACATTGAATGCTCTTGAAAAAGAAGGTTTTGAAATTACACTTCTTGATGTTTATGAAAATGGTCTTGTAAAGGTTGAAGACGTTAAGAATGCAATTAAGGACGATACAGCACTTGTAACAATTATGTATGCAAATAACGAAATCGGTACAGTGCAGCCAATTCGTGAAATAGGTGCAGTTTGCCGTGAAAAAGGAGTATTATTCCATACGGACGCTGTTCAGGCGGTTGGTCATATTCCTGTTGACGTTAAAGCAGATAACATTGATATGATGTCATTCTCAGGTCATAAATTCCACGGACCAAAAGGCGTAGGCGGTCTTTATTGCAAAAAGGGTATTCGTCTTCCAAACCTTATTGAAGGTGGCGCACAAGAAAGAAATCGTCGTGCAGGCACAGAAAATGTGCCATCAATCGTAGGTATGGCGGCAGCTCTTAAAGATGCTTGTGATAATATGGAAGAAAATACAAAGAAGCTTATTGCAATGCGCGAACAACTCATTGAAGGTATTCTTAAAATTGATTTAAGCCGTATTAATGGCGACCGTGAGCATCGCCTCCCTGGTAACGTTAGTGCTTGCTTTGAGGGTGTTGAGGGCGAATCACTTCTTCTTTATCTCGATTTAATGGGAATCAGCGCATCTTCTGGCTCTGCTTGTACTTCTGGCTCACTTGACCCTAGCCATGTGCTTTTGTCAATTGGTCTTGTTCACGAAGTTGCACACGGTTCACTTCGTTTAAGTCTTTGTGAAGATAATACACCTGAAGAAATGGATTATATTTTAGAAAAATTACCCCCAATTATTGACCGTCTTCGTGATATGTCACCACTTTGGGAGAAAATACAGAAAGAGAGAGGTATTAACTAATGGAATATTCAGAAAAAGTAATGGAACATTTTACAAATCCACATAATGTTGGTAAACTTGACGATGCTGACGGCGTGGGAGAAGTTGGCAACGCAAAATGTGGCGATATTATGAAAATGTATCTCAAAATTGAGAATGATATAATCACAGATGTTAAATTCAATACTTATGGTTGTGCATCTGCAATCGCAACAAGCTCAATCGCAACTGATATGATTAAAGGACAACCTTTAAGTGAAGCACTCAAGCTTACAAATAAAGCAGTTGTTGAAGCACTTGACGGACTTCCAGCAGTTAAAATTCACTGTTCAGTTCTTGCAGAACAAGCAATCAAAGCAGCAGTAAAGGATTACTATGATAAGAATAATATTTCATATAATCCTGCTGATTTTGAGTTTGAAGACCATCATCATTAATCCCTAAAAGGAAGATTAAAATGACAGTAAAAGAAATGCAAGAGAAAATCTTGCAACTTAAAAAAGAAAAAGATATCTGTATTCTCGCTCACAGTTATGTTGCTCGTGAGATTATTGAGGTTGCCGACTACACAGGCGATAGTTTTCAGTTAAGCGTGTTAGCAGAAAAAACAGACGCTAAAACTGTAGTTATGTGTGGAGTTCGTTTTATGGCAGAAACCGTAAAAATTCTTTCTCCCGAAAAAACAGTTTATATTACAAGCCCTGTTGCAGGTTGCCCAATGGCAGAGCAAATGAGCAAAGAATATATTGAGCAGGTTAAAAAAGAAAATCCTGACTATACAGTTGTGGCATATATTAATACAACTGCAGAGCTTAAAACAGTTTGTGACGTTTGTGTAACATCTGCTTCAGCAGTACAGATTGTAAAGAAACTCCCAAACGATAAAATTCTTTTCATTCCTGATTGTAATTTAGGCGATTTTGTTGCAAAACAAGTGCCTGAAAAGACATTTAAGTTTGTAAATGGTGGTTGCCCAATTCATGGTCAGATTACCGCAGAAGATGTTAAAAGAGCGAGAAAACTTTACCCTGATTCACTTCTTCTCGTGCATCCTGAATGTAAACCTGAGGTTGTTGAATTGGCAGACTATGTTGGCTCAACAACAGGTATTATGAAATTCGCAAAAGAAAGTGAACATAAGAATTTTATTATCGGTACAGAAATCAGTATTGCAGAATCCTTACAGTATGAATGTCCTGATAAGATTTTCTTTGCACTTTCACCAAAACTTATTTGTCCTGATATGAAAGCCACAACTCTTGTTGACCTTTATAACACAATGCAAGGTAAGGGTGGCGAAGAAATCACATTAGACGAAGAAACAATTGTAAAAGCCAAAAAATGCATTGATAAAATGCTTGAACTTGGGTGAATATATGAAAAAAGCAGTTATTGCTATGAGTGGCGGAGTTGATAGCTCCGTCGCTGCTTTACTTATGAAAAATGAGGGCTACCAGTGTGTCGGTGCTACAATGCAACTGTATATCGAAGGAGATTGCAGTGATGCAAAAGCGGTTGCCGATAAGTTAGGTATGCCTTTTTATATTTTTCCACTTAAAGAAGAATTCAAAAAAAAGGTTATTGATAAGTTTATCGAGTTTTATGAGCAAGGCAAAACACCAAACCCTTGTGTTGAATGTAATCGTACACTTAAATTCGGTGCTATGATTGATAAAATGCACGAGTTAGATGCAGATTTTGTTGTAACAGGTCACTATGCAAGAATTACTTGTGAAAATGGCGAGTATAAACTAAAAAAAGCCGTTGACGAAAGCAAGGACCAGAGTTATTTTCTTTATATGCTTACACAAGAACAACTTAAACATATCAAATTCCCATTAGGCGAATACACAAAGCCCGAAATTCGTGAAATTGCAGAAGAAAATGACCTTATTACTGCTCGTAAAAAAGATAGTCAGGACATCTGTTTTGTACCCGACGGCGATTATGTAAGATTTATTAAGAGTTATAACAATAAAACTTACCCAAAAGGTCTTTTTATGCATAAGGATGGCTTTTCATTCGGCGAGCATAAAGGTATTGTAAATTACACAATCGGTCAGCGTAGAGGTCTTGGCGTCGCTTATAAAACACCACTTTATGTACTTAACATTGACCCTGAAACTAACAATGTTATCTTAGGCGATAATGAAGATTTGTTTACAAGCGAAGTAACTGCAAAAAATGTAAATATAATAAGTGGAAAAACCATCACAGAGCCAATTCGTGTACTTGCTCGTGTAAGATACAGACATAAAGAACAACCCGCTTTAGCATGGCAAGATGAAAACGGAAATCTTCACGTGAAATTCGACGAGCCACAACGCGCAATCACAAAAGGACAGTCATTAGTAATTTTTGATGGCGACGAAGTCCTCGGCGGCGGCGAGATAATATAATTCGTAATTGTGAAGTCGTAATTCGAAATTGAATAATTGTAGGGCGGGGGCTTGCTCCCGCCGTTTTCTTTTATATATTGAAATGCATATACTTTTCTGCTACAATATTATAAAATAAACCTCAAAGGAAAATTTGTTATGAAAACTTACAATCTTAACGGACAATGGAATATGACTCGCGTTGCAACAGGGGACAAATACGAAGTATCTGTTCCTTCTGACAACTACACTCAATTACTTGAACTCGGTGCTATTCCTGACCCATATTATAAAGATAACGAAAAAAAGGTTGAATGGGTTGGTCGTGAGGACTGGACTTATGATAAAACATTCGTCCTTACACCAGAAGACCTTGCAAACAGAAAGGTTTTACTTGTATGTAAAGCTCTTGATACTCTTTGTGAAGTTTATGTTAATAATATTCTCGTAGGCAAAGGCGAAAACGCTCATCTTAAATATGAATTTGATATTAAAGACGTAGCAAAAGTAGGGGAGAATACTCTCAAAATTCATTTCTATGCACCAACAACTTATGCAGAGAAAATGCAAAAAGAAAAGCCAATTCCAAAGAATTGCAACGGTACCGATGGTGCGGCATACATTCGTAAACCACATTGTCATTTCGGTTGGGACTGGGGTCCTCATCTTCCTCTTACAGGTATTACTGACGATATTTGGGTTGAGTGCTTTGATAATCGTCTTACAGATGTTGAGATTAAGCAAATCCACGAAAATGGTAAAGTAACTGTTAAAATCAATCCTGTTGTTGATGGCGAAGGCGAAGTGAAAGCAAAAATCATTTACCCTGATGGTACAGAATTTGCAATCGAAAACAACCAAGTTGTAATTGAAAAGCCAGAACTTTGGTGGACAAGAGAATTAAGTGGCAAAGAAAAACAACCACTTTACACAGTAGTTGCAACACTCGGTGACTTTGAGTTTTCAAAGAAAATTGGTCTTCGTACAATCCGTCTTGACCGCAGTAAAGATGAATACGGAACAAATTTCTGCTTTTATCTTAACGATACACCAATTTTTGGCAAAGGTGCTAACTGGATTCTCCCTGACTCTCTTATGGGCAGAACAACCAAAGAAACTTATGACTACTACATAGATTCAGCGTTAAAAGCAAACTTCAATATGCTTCGTATTTGGGGTGGCGCTTACTATACACCTGATTACTTCTTAGAACAGTGCGACGAAAAAGGTCTTCTTTTATGGCAGGATTTTATGTTTGCTTGTCTTATGTACCCATTCTACGAAGAAGATTTCCGTGAAAATGTGTTGACGGAAATTAGATATCAAGTAAAACGAATTAAATCTCATCCATCACTTTGCCTTTGGGGTGGTAATAATGAGGTTGAAACAATGTTTGCATATATGCCTGAAAATATGAAAATTGTTCAGTGGTACAAAAAATTCTTCTATGAAATCTTAAAAGATTTGGTTACTGAACTTGACCCTGACACGCCATATATTGAAACATCTCCAATCGGCGAAAACTTCCGTAAAGGCGTAACAGGTGACGACCACGGCGATACTCATATGTGGACCGTATGGCACGGTCAAAAACCTCTTAACTATTACAGAAGTCGTCCTACTCGTTTCTGCAGTGAATTCGGTCTTGAATCATTGCCATCAATGGACGCTGTCCGTCAATTCGCAGAAGAAAGTGATTACTACATCACAAGTGATATTTTCAATTCACATCAAAAATGCCGAAATGGTAACAGAAAAATGCTCTATTATTTGCTTGAAAAATATTATGAGCCACAAAAGTTTGAAGATTTAATTTATATGACAAATCTTATTCAGAAAGAATGTATTCAAGATGCAACTGAGCATTGGCGAAGAAATCGTCATCGTTGCCACGGCTCACTTTTCTGGCAGTATAACGATTGCTGGCAAGCACCATCTTGGGCAAGCGTTGACTACACAGGCAAATGGAAAGCGTTACAATATGCTTCTCGTCATTTCTTTGAGCCGGTTTGTGTTTCTGTTGAGGATTCAAAGAAAGATTACAAAATTTATGCAATCAATGATTTAAGAGAAGAAAAGAATGTAAAAATCATTGTTACTCTCTTAAATGTTGGCGGTAAAGTAATTTCTTCAAACGAGCTTACAAAAACACTCAGTCCACTTTCAAGTGAATGTGTTTTTGGTGCAGATATTCAAGGTAACAAAAAAGAAATTTTCTTATCAGTTAAAATGTATGAAAATGACAAAGTGATTTCAGAGCGTACAAAGATTTTCGTTCCTGACCGCAATATGAAACTTGAGCCGAATGCAATCGCAAAATCAGTTTCATACGAAAACGGCGAAATCACAGTTAAACTTGTTTCTCCTGTATTCTGCCGTAGTGTTATGGTTGATATTGAAAATTTCTGTGAGCCATTTTCTGACAACTACTTTGATTTGCTTCCAAATGAAGAGAAAATCATTACAGTAAAAGCCGATAAGTTATGCAAAGTAACAGTAAAATCCCTTGCAGATATTCCTGTTAAGGGCTCAAAGCTCAAAACAGCATTGTTTAGAGCAAAATTCTTTGTTGAACCCGAAAATCTTGCAAATTGGTTTTACTATACAGTAAATTAAAGTTGATTTTTCATGAGAAAAATAATATAATATACCCCGAAAGGATTGATATTATGAAAAAAGTTATCTCAATTATATTGGTTGCTATAATGCTTTTCTCATTTGCAGCTTGCGGCGAAAAAACAAATGAAAACACTCCTACAGGTGCTCCTGTAAACAAAGAAGAACTTAAAAAAGGTTGGAAAGAAGGCGTATTAACATTTGTAAATGGCAAAACAATTTCTTTGCCTTGCACTATTGATGAAATAGTTAAAACATCTGAATTTTCAATTCCATCCCTGCAGACAATGGCAAATACGTTTGTTGAACCTGGTTCTGAAAAATCATTGCTTCTTGTTGGTCCTGATATTAACATTTCAATTAAATGTAAAAATAAAACTGATGAACCAATTAAAGTTGCTGAAACAACTGTAGTAGGTTATACAGTTAACCGAACAAAAGAAGGCAACAGCAAAATTAAATTCGCTAATACATTAACAGTAAATGCAAGCAGAGTGGACGTTGAAGAAGTTCTTGGCGTAGATGAAAATGATGAAAAAAATGGTTTCAGTAAATATACGGGTAGAAATAATAAGAATCAAAAAGTAGAAATGCGAGTATCTTACGACTCTAACAATCTTGTTAATTCAGTAGCGTTTGAAATAAAATAATATAAAATAAAACGGACGGTATCAACCGTCCGTTTTTTACTTGCCTATACAATAGTCATCTTCAACTGAAGTAATAAATACATCTTTGATTTCGCCCACAATACCCGATTCGCATTTAACAGGGATATAGTTTGCGGTGTAGCCCAGATACATTCCGTCACTTTGTCTGCTTTCAATAAGAACTGAAAGGTTTTTGCCAATTTGTCTTGTTAAAAATTCATTTCTTATTTTTTCGGCAACGTTAGATAATTCTGACACTCGTTGTGATTTTACAGATTTTTCAATCTGACCATCCATTCTGTCTGCAACCGTACCGCTTCTGCGGGAGTAGGGGAATATATGTATTTTTTCAAATCCCACTTTTTCAGCAAATTGTTTTGTGATGTGGAAATCTTCATCACTTTCTTGTGGAAAACCTACCATAATGTCAGTTGTGAGTGTGCAGTCTTTGAATGTATTTCTTAACTTTTCGCAAAGTGCAAAATATTCTTCACTTGAGTAATGACGATTCATTTTTTTGAGAATTTTATCACATCCGCTTTGAAGTGAAATGTGAAATTGTGGGCAAAGCTTTTCGCATTTTGCCATTTTTTCAATGAGTTCATCAGTAATATGGTCTGGCTCAAGGGAACCTAAACGAATACGCTGGATTTTCTCATTTTCGCTGACTATCATAATCGCATCTGCCAAGTCTAAATCCGAGCCCTTGCCGTATGCAGAAAGATTAATGCCTACAAGTACAATTTCTCTGTACCCGTTTTCTGCTAACGCATTGACCTCTTTTCTTATGTCGTTAATTGGCTTCCATCTGATGCGACCACGAGCTTTAGGAATAATACAGTATGAGCAGAATCTGTCACAACCGTCTTCAATTTTAAGAGTAGCCCTAGTTCTTTCCTCAAAAGAAGAAATTCCGCTTGATACAAGTGGCTCTCCCTTTTCGTGTTGTTCCATATGTAAAACTCTGCAAGATGCACTGAAATATTCGTTCAATGATGAAACGAGCATCTTATTGTTTTTGTTACCTAAAACAATATCGGCTTCCACAAGTTTTTCTGCCATTTCAGGAAAAGATTGTGGCATACATCCTGTAAGTACAAGAGTGCTTTCAGGGTGTTTCTTTTTATAGTGGCGTACACATTGACGTGTCTTTCTGTCACTTTCACTTGTAACTGTGCAGGAATTAATAACAAAAACATCTGCATCATCTTCGTTTTCAGTAACTGTGTAGCCGTTTTTATTCAGTTGTTCGCGCATTTCTTGGGTTTCATATTGATTTACTTTGCATCCAAGAGTGTGGAAAAACACTTTCATAAAATCACCAAAACATATTGTAACACATTTTTTCTTTTTTTCATATACTAATTTGTCCCATTCATATATTTTTTTGGAGGGATATGAATGAAAAAGATAATTTCAGTTTTATTATGTGCTTTATTGATGGTACCACTGGCAATGCCTGTGTATGCAGCAGAAGACCAAACTCTTACGCAATCACTATCTGCAAAATCTGCAATTTTAATGGAGATGTCAAGCGGGCAGGTGCTAATGGAAAAAAATGCAGACGAAAAATTGCCGCCTGCATCAATTACAAAAATTATGACTTTGTTACTTGTTATGGAGGCACTTGACGAAGGTAAAATTACCCTTGAAGATAGGGTTACTGCAAGTCGTGAAGCATCTTCAAAAGGTGGCTCACAAATTTGGCTTAAAGAAGGAGAAGTGATGACAGTTCACGAACTTCTGAAAGCCACGGCAGTAGCAAGTGCTAATGATGCAAGCACAGCTCTTGGTGAGTATATAGCAGGTGACGAAATCAGTTTTGTGGCACTTATGAATAAAAGAGCTGCGGAACTTGGTATGACAAATACCAATTTTGAAAACTGTTCAGGACTTGATGATACTACTGAAAGTCACTATACAACCGCCCGCGATATTGCAATTATGAGTTGTGAACTTATGAAACACGAAAAAATCAAAGAATACACAACAATATGGATGGATTCTCTTCGCAACGGAGAAACCGAACTTGTAAATACAAACAGATTAATTCGTTTTTATGAAGGTGCAACAGGGCTTAAAACAGGTACAACATCAAAGGCAGGTTATTGTATAAGTGCAACGGCAAATCGTAATGGTATGGAGTTAATTGCAGTAGTGTTGGGTAGTGATAACAGTACAGACCGATTTGAAGATGCAAAAAAAATGCTTAATTGGGGATTTGCAAACTATTCTATTTATGAGCC
Organism: Clostridia bacterium; assembly: GCA_017631955.1. Lineage (GTDB taxonomy): Bacteria > Bacillota > Clostridia > Oscillospirales > Acutalibacteraceae > Fimenecus. The sequence goes on along the minus strand of JAGBSJ010000034.1, from coordinate 3,205 downwards.
ACAGATTGATATGTCTTTAATTACTGATGTTACAGTGTTGTGCGGTGAGCAGGACACAATCAAACCCATTGTTAAAAATCCACATTCTATTTTAATAAAAAAAGGTACAGAAAATAGTGTAACTCAACGAGTTGATATCTGTGTTGATGTTGAAGCTCCTGTTGAAAAAGGGCAGAAACTTGGTGCAGTTTATTTTGAAAAAGATGGAGAAATAATAGCCACTTGTCCTATTGTGAGCGAAAATGCAGTCAAGAAAAGAGGCGTCTTTTTTGTCTTTGGAATTTTATGGTCAACTTTTGCAAAAAAATGATAAAATTCTATTGAAAAACTTGCAATTTTAGGTTAAAATAATAGAAACACTATTACAAAGCGAGGACTAATTAAAAATGGCGTTAAAACTTAACGATAATTATGTTAAGAATTTTATTTCAGATGATGAACTCAAAGCACTTGTTCCTGCAGTTGAGGACGCTCATCAGAAAATTGTTGATAAAAGCGGTGAGGGCTCTGACTTTTTAGGTTGGGTTGACCTTCCTGTTGATTATGATAAAGAAGAATTCGAACGAATTAAAAAAGCAGCCGCTAAAATCAAGAGCGATTCAGAAGCACTTGTTGTTATCGGTATTGGTGGTTCATATCTTGGCGCTCGTGCAGCTATTGAGTTCTGTACATCACAGAACTATAACCTCATAAAGAAAGATACACCAAATATCTATTTTAGCGGTAACTCAATTAGCGGTAACTCACTTAGTGAACTTGTTGACCTTGTAAAAGATGTTGATTTTTCAATCAATGTTATCTCAAAATCAGGTACAACTACAGAGCCAGCTATCGCATTCCGTATTTTCCGTGAACTTCTCATCAATAAATATGGTGAAGAAGAGGCGGCAAAACGTATTTATGTTACAACAGATAAAGCAAAGGGTACTCTTAAAGAGTTCTCTGACAAAGCAGGTTACGAAACATTCGTAGTGCCTGATGATGTTGGTGGCAGATATTCAGTTCTTACTGCTGTTGGTCTTCTTCCAATTGCAGTTGCAGGAATTGATATTGATAAAATGATGCAAGGTGCTCAGGACGCTCGTAAAGATTATAGCGTTTGCGATATTGAAAATAACGATTGCTATAAATATGCTGCAATCCGCAACATCCTTTTAGGCAAAGGCAAAGCAGTTGAACTTATGGTTGCTTATGAGCCAGATTTTACAATGATGAATGAATGGTTCAAACAGCTCTTCGGCGAAAGCGAAGGTAAAGATGGCAAGGGTATTTTCCCTGCAAGTGTGGTTTGCTCAACAGACCTTCACTCAATGGGTCAATATATTCAAGACGGCGTAAGAATGCTTTTTGAAACTTCAGTTATGTTTACAAAACCAAAACGCGAAGTTGTAATCAAAGAAGACGAAGTTAACGCTGATGGTCTTAATTTCCTTGCAGGTAAAACAATGGATTTTGTTAACCGTAAGGCATATCAAGGTACATTGCTCGCTCACGTTGATGGTGGCGTGCCAAATGTATGCATTGAAGTTCCTGAGATGAACGAATATGAATTCGGTTATCTTGTGTATTTCTTTGAAAAAGCATGTGCAATGTCTGGTTATATTCTTGGTGTAAATCCATTTAATCAACCAGGTGTTGAAAGCTATAAAAAGAATATGTTTGCGCTTCTTGGTAAGCCAGGTTATGAAGCACAACAAGCAGAACTTTTAGCACGTCTTGGCTAATTAAATTTTGTAAATGACCATTCTTTAGGGATGGAATAAATATATAGGAGGAGATAATATGATTTCTCTTATTATCGGTAAAAAAGGAACAGGAAAAACAAAGGTACTCGTAGAACACGTTAACGAAGCAGTTCACGTTTCAAGCGGTAACGTTGTATGTGTTGAAAAAGAAACAAAACTTACATACGACGTAAACTATCGTGCACGTCTCGTTGCAACTGATGTGTTCGGAATTTCAGGTTATGATGCATTCTATGGCTTCTTAAGCGGTATTTGTGCAGGTGACCATGATATTACTGATATTTTTGTTGATGCAACATATAGAATTGCAGAAGATACAGACAGAACAGGCGAAGCTCTTGCAGCATTCTTAAAGAAAGTTAACGAACTTTCAGCTATTTCTGATACAAAGTTCACATTCACAATTTCTTCAGACTTTGAAACTCTTCCAAGTGCAATGTTTGAATACTGTGAAAAAATTAACTAATCAGCAATTAAAATGTTGAGGCGGGGCTTTGACCCCGCCATATTTTTGGAAAAATATATAAAAATATTAAAGATTTTTGTTGACAAAAACGGAATTAATATATATAATATTTAACGCATGTGATGAGGAATGTTTTATGAATATTCAACTTGAACAAATTTTTAATCTTGAGGGCTCAAAAAAAGAATTCGACTTTATTTTTGAACCTGAATACTCCCTTTCTGATGATATTTCACTTGACGCACCGGGTATTGCGGTTAGTGGTAAAATCGAGAATAACACGGGTATTGTGTCGTTATCAGCAAAGGCAAAGTTTTCAGCAACCGTGGTTTGTAGTCGATGCACTGAAGAGTTTAAAAAAGATTTTACAGTTGACATTGAACATTTGCTTGCAAAACGCCTTGAAAATGATGATAATGATGACTACATTATAGTTGAAAATTCGTCACTTGACTTGGCTACACTCGTTAGTGAAGATGTTATTTTTTCATTACCATTAAGATTTTTATGTGATGAAGAATGTAAAGGTCTTTGCTCAAAATGTGGTAAAAATCTGAATGACGGTCCTTGCGACTGCAAAAAAGATGTTGACCCACGAATGGCAGCTTTATTACAGTTGCTTGAAGATTAGTTAATTAAATTTCAAAATATTAAATGGAGGTTCTTGAAAATGGCAGTACCAAAGAGAAGAGTTTCTAAAACAAGAAGAGATAAAAGACGTTCAAACGTATGGAAGATGACAGCTCCAGAACTTGTTAAGTGCCCAAACTGCGGTCAGTATAAAAGACCACACAGAGTTTGCGCTGAATGCGGACAGTATAAAGGCAGACAAGTTGTTGCTATTAAAGAAGAAGCTTAATTTTCTTTATTGATTAAATGCAAGGCGGAAAGAACATAATTCTCTCCGCCTTTTAGTCTTGCTTAAAATTAAAGGTAGGTGATATACCATGTCAGTAAAAATCAATGAAGTGAAACCCTTATCAAAATGTGCTTT
>JAGBSJ010000006.1 GCA_017631955.1 Clostridia bacterium | reverse complement strand
GGTCTTATGACAACAGAAGATGCACAGACAGCAGTTAACTATGGCGTTGCTCATGGTGCACTTGCAATGACAACACCTGGTGATACATCAATGGCATCACTCAAAGAAGTTGAAAATATTGTTAAAGGCTCAGGCGCTCGTGTTCAAAGATAAGGAGATGTAATTATGGATAAAGAAAAAATTATTACCCGAATTCAGGACTGTGGTATCGTAGCAGTTGTTCGTGCAGAAACAGTTGACCAGGCTATCAGAATTACTGATGCTTGTATCGAAGGTGGCGTTGCTGCTATCGAGCTTACATTCACAGTTCCACACGCAGACAAAGTTATTGAAGAACTTGCAAAGAGATATACACCAGAAGAAATCATTCTTGGTGCAGGTACCGTTCTTGATGCAGCAACAGCAAGAATTGCTATGCTTTCAGGTGCAGAATATATCGTTAGCCCTGCTCTTGATATTGAAACACTCAAACTTTGTAACCGTTACAGAGTTCCAATGATGCCCGGCATTATGACAGTTCGTGAAGGACTTCTTGCTATGGAAAACGGTGCAGATATTCTTAAAGTTTTCCCTGCTGACCTTTTCGGACCAAAGATTATCAAAGACATTAAAGGCCCAATTCCTTATGCAAAAATGATGCCAACAGGTGGCGTTGATGCTGACAACGTTGGTGAATGGATTAAAGCAGGTGCGGTAGCAGTTGGTGCTGGTTCATCACTTACAGCAGGTGCTAAAACAGGCGACTACAAGAAGATTACAGAAACAGGTAAGCGTTTTGTAGAGAATATTAAACTCGCTCGTGCAGAACTCGCAAACAAATAAAATTGATTATTTTCCCGTTATGCTTCCTTGCTCTCGGCTCGCGGTATACCTGATACAGCTTCGTCTCGGTAAGATTGCCTAACAAAAAAATAATTCAATTTATAGAAAAGGTTATTTTTCCGCAATACGTCGTGGCTTTCGGCTCGCGGTATACCCGATACAGCTTCGCCTCTGCCACATTGTCTTGCGAAAAAATAAATCTATTTGTATATTGTTATTTGAATTTGTTATTAAGGTGGGAGTTTTCCCACCTTTTTCTTCAAATTGGAGTTTGTTAAAAAACATTCATCCCTCCAAACTATAATTTGTCTTATTCCTTGCAAAATCAATACAATAATGTTAAAATACTTCCATAATCACGAAAGGACGGTGCAGAAATGAAAAAGTTTATATCAACAATGCTTTGCATTGCAATGCTATTTTGCATATTTACATCTGCAACACCGTCTTTTGCTCTTTCTTACAACGAATTTTCTTATGAAACCGAAAACGAAAAAATTGTAATTACAGGGTATTCAGGTAGCAATGCAACCCTTACAATCCCTGCCGAAATCGACGGCAAATCAGTTGTCAAAATTACCGATTATGCTTTCGAAAGCAATAACACACTGACAAGTGTAACAATAAGTGAGGGCATTGAAGATATAGGCAAGGGGGCATTTTTGCATTGTACTTCTCTTGCAACAATTTTTGTGCCAACAACCATAAAGCATTTTGGCGAAAAGGCGATTTATAACACAGCGTATTATAATAATAAAACTAATTGGAAAATCAAAAATTCAGATATTACAACAGGTGGCTCAATCGATTGGGAAGATATAAGCGCATCAATACTTAAATATTTATATCTTGATACAATACTTGTTGAAATAGAATTAGCAGGCAGTTACAGTATCAAAAATGGCACGCTTGTAGTGGCAGATGGTGCATTCAAAGGTAATAGCGGTGCAACTGCTGTAGGTTTTCCACCATCATTGAAAGTAATAGGTGATTATGGATTTGCCGATTGTACTTCGCTTAAAAACCTGAATATTCCTGATGGCGTTGAATTCAGCGCTAACGCTATTTATAACACTGGATTTTATAACAACCCTGAAAATTGGGAAAACGATGTGCTTTATATGGGCACTCGTGTTGTGGGTACAAAATCAACTGAAGCAGTAATCAAAGATGGTGCAACTCATATAATCGGTGGTGCATTGACAGGGACTAGCGCAGTAATCCCTACAACTGTTACAAGTATTAACCCAAATGCTTTTGCAGATAAAACAGACGCCACAATTTATGGCTATGCAGATTCTTATGCTCAAACTTATGCGAAAGAAAGTGGCATTAATTTTGTTGACATTGGAAACGTCATAAAAGGGGATGTGAATTTCAACGGCAAACTGGATGCAGAAGATTACAAAATTCTTTATGATATTTCAACTTTAGGGCAGTATCAAACTCACGCGATTATGCTTGCGGGTGATATGAATGAAGATGGCGCAGTTGACGGACTTGATGTTGTAATTCTTGATTTGTTCCTTAATGACATCGGCCCATCAACAATAAAAGGCGATGCAGACGGTAACGGCAAGGTCAATGAAGATGACTATAAATTACTTGTGGAAATTGCATCTGCAACGGCAGAAATTACCGATAATTATATGTTTAACCGTTGCGATTTGAACTATGATGGTGCGGTTGATAGTTTTGATGCACTTTATCTTGATTTGGCACTTAATGGACTAACAACAATTATATAAAAAGAACGCTCGAGGGATTAACCTCGGGCGTTTTCTTTTTCTTCAATATATTTTACAACACTGTCGTCTGTATTTGTACCGATTATAACATCTGCAATTTCTTTAACTTTTGGTACGGCATTTTCTACCGCAACCGCAGTGTCGGCGCCACCAAGCATTACTAAATCGTTAAGATTATCGCCGAAAGCTGTAATTCTATCTGCACCTACGATTTCGGCTACTTCGCGAGCGCCGTTTGCCTTTGATGCGGTGTTTGCATAAATTTCAATAAGCCAATCGTCAGAATATGAGTCTTTATAATATGCAAAATCGATTTCGGGGATTGATTTAAGCTTCTCAACAACATCGTCAAGATATTGTGGTAACGCGTAGTAGTTAACATACACAGGGTGTTGACCTTTTTCTATGTTTGTAAGGTCATCTGTTTTTGTAAATCTGCCCTCAAGCATATCAACTCGCATATCATAAAATTCTTTCATACCCTCGTTGTCAAACTCGGTGTATTTAATTGAAAGTTTATAATCATCACCATATAAAAACATGAAAGGATGAAGATTTTTCTCGTAAAAGCAATCAAGAATTTTCTCAAGTGCCGAATGCTCTATTTCGTGGTATTTAACCGCCTTTTTTGTTTCTGTATCATACACAAAAACACCATTCATAAGCACAATAGGGGCGGCAAAATGCACACCTTCTAAAAGTGGAGTAGCACTAACCATACTGCGAGCAGTAGCCACAGAGAAAGGTATACCTTTTTTGTAAAAATCATTCAGTTTTTCTTTGGTGTATTCACTCATTTTACCGTTATTCTGTAAAAGAGTACCATCCATATCGCTGATATAAAGTGTTTTCATAATTCACCTAAAAGTAGGGGACGATGCCAACATCGTCCCACCGTTATTTTTATTTAAGCAATGATACTACAAGGTCGCCCATTTCTGAAGTTGTAACCTTGTTAAATCCATCTTCATAAATGTCTGGTGTTCGAGCCATTCTTAATGCTTCGTCAACTGCATCTTCAATTGCTTTTGCAGCGTCTTTTTCATCAAATGAATATTGAAGCATCATAGCTGCAGAAAGAATTGTTGCAAGTGGGTTTGCTTTTTGTTGACCTGCAATATCAGGTGAAGAACCGTGAATTGGCTCATAAAGTCCCATTTTACCAGTTGCCAAAGATGCACTTGCAAGCATACCAATCGAACCACTAATCATAGATGCCTCGTCAGAAAGAATATCGCCAAAAATGTTAGATGTAACAATAACATCGAACTGACCAGGATTTCGTACTAACTGCATAGCGCAGTTGTCAACATACATATGTGAAAGTTCAACCTCAGGGTATTCTGCTGACATTTTAATCACAGTTTCTCTCCAAAGGCGAGAACTTTCAAGAACATTTGCTTTATCAACACTTGTAAGCTTCTTATTACGCTTCATAGCCATTTCATAAGCAGTTCTTGCAATTCTTTCGATTTCAGGAACTGAATACATTTCTGTATCATAAGCTGCTGGGTTACCGTCAACTTCTTTGCGACCACGCTCGCCAAAGTAAATACCGCCTGTAAGCTCACGAACAATCATAATATCAAGTCCGTCACCGATAATGCTATCTTTAATAGGAGAAGCAGATTTGAGTGGCTCAAAAATCTTTGCAGGACGAAGATTTGCATAAAGGCCTAATGCACCGCGAATGCCTAAAAGTCCCTTTTCAGGGCGTTGATTACCGGGGAGTACATCCCATTTAGGACCACCAACTGCACCTAAGAATACACAGTCTGCCTTTTTGCATGCCTCAACGGTTGCCTGTGGAAGTGGCTCGCCTGTTTCGTCAATAGCCGCACCGCCGATAAGTTGATAATCATAATTGAATTTAAATCCGTATTTTTCGCCTGTTGCATCAAGCACTTTGAGTGCTTCGTCAACTATTTCAGGACCAATTCCGTCACCTTTTAATACTACAATATTATATTCTTTCATAATTATTTTTCCTCTCTTACTACATTTGGAAGACAGCGGTTAACTGCACAAAGAATACCCTTGATAGATGCATAGTTGATATTGTGTGAAATACCAATACCGAAAACGCTCTTGCCTTGTGGATTTGTAATGTGAATGTAGCTGACCGCTTTTGAGTCAGAGCCAACAGAAATAGCGTGTTCAGAGTAGTCAATGAACTTGTATTCGCCAAGACCGATTGTATTCATCGCCTGACAGAATGCGCCAATAGGACCTGCCGCAATACCCTCAATCTGTTGTGGCTCATTGCCATTGTACTGAACAGTACCAACAAAGTGTACTCTTGACTGTTCTTCGCCGTGTTCTCTTTCTTCAAAGAATTTATAGCTAAGAAGCTTGTAAGGTCCTGTAACATTGAGGTATTCCTGTTTGAAAAGTGAGTAAACTTCTTCTTTTGCCAGTTCTTTTCCCTTTTCGTCGCAAACTTTCTGAACAATCTTTGAAAATTCTGGGTGCATTGCTTTTGGCATATTGTAGCCGTACTCTGCCATGATGTAAGCAACACCGCCTTTGCCAGACTGACTGTTGATACGAATAATTGGTTCGTATTCACGGCCAACATCGGCAGGGTCGATAGGTAAGTATGGAACTTCCCAATACTCTGTACCGCTTGTGCGCATATATTCTTTGCCCTTGTTGATAGCATCTTGGTGTGAGCCAGAGAATGCAGTGAAAACAAGTTCGCCACCGTATGGTTTTCTTGGGTCAACAGGCATTTTTGTTGTGCGCTCAAACATTTCTTTGATTTCGTTCATATTTGAGAAATCAAGACCAGGGTCAATACCCTGTGTGTACATATTAAGAGCAAGTGTAACAATATCAACGTTACCTGTTCGCTCGCCGTTACCGAAAAGTGTACCCTCAATTCTGTCTGCACCTGCTAAAAGACCAAGTTCAGCCGCTGCAACTGCAGTACCTCTGTCATTATGTGGATGCAAGCTGATGATAGCATTTTCGCGATTTTTAAGCTTTCTGCAGAAATATTCAATCTGGTCTGCGTGTCCGTTTGGAGTGCTACCTTCAACTGTTGCAGGAAGATTGAGAATAATTTTATTATCTTCATTAATATCAAGTGCTTCCATAACTTTTTCACAGATAAGTACAGCGTTGTCCATTTCAGTGCCTGAAAAACTTTCAGGAGAGTATTCATAACGAATATTCACATCTTTTTGCGATTTCAACTCGTCAGTAAGCTCTTTAATGAGTTTTGCACCTTGAACGGCAATATCAATAACACCGTCCATATCTTTCTTGAAAACAACTTTTCTTTGAAGAGTAGATGTTGAGTTATAGAAATGAATGATTACATTTTTAGCACCATCAATTGCTTCAAAAGTCTTTCTGATAAGGTGTTCACGACTTTGAACAAGCACTTGAATTGTAACGTCATCTGGAATTAAATCTTTTTCAATAAGAGTACGAAGAATTTCGTATTCTGTTTCAGATGCAGATGGAAAACCAACTTCGATTTCTTTAAATCCGATATTGATAAGTGTTTTAAAATACTCAATTTTTTCCTGTAAATTCATTGGGTCAATAAGCGCCTGATTACCGTCACGCAAGTCAACTGAACACCAAACTGGTGGCTTAGTGATTGTTTTCCCTGGCCACTGTCTGTCAGGAATGTCGATTGGTTGAAATGGAATATACTTTTCGCAACCTTGTTTCATATTTTTCCTCCTAAAATTAAAAAAGCCCACTATCAATATAAACATTGATAGGGACGATGGAAAATTCTACCGTGGTACCACCCTAATTCGTTGACTTTTTGCCAACCTCTGCGACCTCCAACAAGGCCTGACTTTGTAACGGGGTCAACCGTCATGGGCTATGATTTCACCCATGCAACTCCGAAATGAGTTATACACATAAACACTGTGTTGCCTTGCACCAGACGGCAACTCTCTGAAAGCGAGTATTTTATGTCTTGTTTTCTTCACTGCTTTTGATAGGGGCTATTAAATTGATTGTGTTATATTTTATAGTATTTTTTTAGCTTTGTCAATATATAATTTTAACCAATTAAATCATTAAATTGCCAATAAAGGAATAATATTTTCATTTTTTATTGATTTTGTCGCAAAAAAATGTTTTAATATATTCATAATTTTTTTAGGAGATGAAAGATATGGACTTCAAAGAAAGTACAGGTTTGTACTTGATTGCAGGCGGCGTTATCTTGTTTGTTCTTGCACAGTCTATTTTCTTCCTTGTTAAAGCATGGAAACAAGGTAAGACCTTAGGCATTGATAAGAAAAAGTTGCGTGACGCTGTTACATCAAGTGCAGTTTTCACAATTCCATCAGCATTATCAGTTTTGGCTACAGTTATTGTTTTAGCCCCATCATTAGGTCTTGTAATCCCATGGGTAAGATTATCAGTTCTTGGTAACTTATTGTATGAAACTAAAGCAGCAGGCGACGCTATGACTGCTTTCGGCCAAGAGGGCGGAATTTCATCAGTAATTACAGACCCTGAAGTTTTTGCAGGTGTAGCATGGGTTATGACTCTTGGTATCTGCTTCTCACTCGTGTTGTTACCATTCGTTGCAAAACCTTTGCATAAAAAGGTTCTCAATTTGGGTAAAAAAGATGAAAATGCAGAAGAATCAGCAGAAAAGAAAGAAAAGAAGTCAAGCGGAATCGGTGGCTTTATGGACCTTTTAACTCCTGCAGTATTCATCGGTCTTATCGGTGCATTCGTTGCTCGTGCTATTGCAGGTAAAGGTAAACCAGAAACATTCGGTGACGGTGCTGGTGTGTTATCAGTAATCACACTTGTTGTTGCGGTTGTTGCTTCATTGGTTCTTGAAAAAGTTGCAACTAAATTCAAACTTACTTGGCTTGAACCATTTGTTATGCCTATTGGTATGATTTTTGCGATGGTGGTTGCAGTTGTTATGTACAATGTATTGCCACCTGAAATTGCTATCTTTGAATGGAGGGGTTAATTATGAGTAAAAAGAATAAAACAGAAAAATCATATTTTGACCGTGTCCATGCTTGGGGTAGAGTTTCAAGTATTACAGCACTTTGTGTGCTTATTATGTTCCCACTTTCAATTTGCTTGTATTTAGGTGTATGGCCATCTTTAAGTGGTGTTATGAGTGGTCTTATGAAGCTTATTCCGCTTTATTGGTCTCTTGCGGTTATTGAAGTGCTTATTTACACACCTATGCTTGGCGCGGGTGGTACATATCTTTCATTCGTAACAGGTAATATTACAAACCTTAAACTTCCTTGCGCAATCGGTGCTATGGAAAATGCAAAGGTTAAGGCAAACAGTGAAGAAGGCGAAGTAATTTCAACAATTGCTATTGCAACTTCTTCAATTGTTACAACACTTATTATTGCAGTTGGTGTTTTGGTGTTTAAGCCATTCCTTCCTGCATTTACAAGTAGTGAACTTTTAATGCCTGCATTCAAACAGGTTCAGCCAGCACTTTTCGGTGCGTTGGCAGCAGGCTATTTTTCAAAGCACTGGAAGATTTCAATTTTCCCAATTCTTGTAATGCTTGGCGTATTGCTTGTAGCACCTTCATTAGATGCAGGTACACTTCTCTTCCCTGGTATTGTCGCATCAGTTGTTGGCGCGTTTGCTATGTGGAAACTTAAATGGGTTAAATAATCTAAAGAAATAAAATCCGTTGGCTCTTGAAGTCAGCGGATTTTTTGTGTTTTTGCACAGTTTTTTGCAACTATTTTTTATACCTAAAATATGGTTAAAACATTGATTTTACAAGTATAAAGTGATACAATAAATTGATTATAATAAAATGGATTGGAGTGGGTTGTTTTGGCATTAGTTCCAATGAAAACTCTCCTTGAAAATGCGGAAAAAAGCAATACTGCAGTAGGGGCTTTCAGTGTTGGTAATATGGAGATGGTTATGGGTGCCGTATGGGCGGCAGAAGAACTTAACACTCCAATAATTTTACAGATTGCGGAGTGTCGTCTTAAAAATTCACCCCTTGAACTTATGGGGCCTATGATGATTTCAGCCGCAAAAAATGCAAAGGTTGATATAGCGGTCCACCTTGACCATGGTCTTAAAATTGAAACCGTCCAAAAAGCATTAGAAATGGGATTTACTTCTGTTATGTTTGACGGCTCAACCTTACCCCTTGAAGAAAATATCAAAGCAGTAAAGCAAGTCAGAGAAATGGCAGATAAATATGGTGCAACAGTTGAGGCGGAACTTGGCGTCGTAGGCGGTAATGAGGGCGATGGTGCGGCTCATGAAATCCTTTGCACAAATCCTGATGATGCAAAGCTTTTCTGTGACGAAACAGGGGTTGATGCATTAGCCGTTGCAATCGGTAACGCTCACGGTAATTACCCTGTGCTTCCAAATCTTCGTTTTGATGTGCTTGACGATATTAACAAAATGGTTGAAACTCCACTTGTTCTTCACGGTGGCACAGGCATTACAGACGAAATGTTCCAACAAGCAATTATGCTTGGTGTTCGCAAAATAAATATTGCAACTGCAAGTTTTGATAACCTTGCAAAATACGCTCTTGATTACTGCAAACCAATTGAAAAGGCAAACTATTTTGAGCTAAGCAGACAAGAAGCAATCGGCGTTTATGAAAATGTTAAAAGACATATTAAAGTTTTCAGTTTTATGGAAAGATAAGGAGAAAACATTATGAAATACATTGAATTTGATAACAACAAAGAATTTGATTTAATCCTTTTAGGTCGTGTGGCGGTTGACTTAAACCCTGTTGACTACTATTGCCCACTTAACGAAAGCACAACATTTAAGAGATATTTAGGTGGCTCACCTGCAAATATTGCAGTTGGTCTTGCTCGTCTTGGTAAAAAGTGTGGTTTCTTTGCTCGTGTTTCAGATGACCAGCTTGGCACATTCGTAACAGATTATTTTGATAACGAGGGTATTGACACTTCTCACATCAAGCGTTGTCAGAATGGCGAAAAAATCGGCCTTACATTTACTGAAATTAAGTCAGAAACTGAAAGCTCAATCGTTATGTATCGTAACGAGGCAGCTGACTTAAAACTCGATGTTGAAGATATTGACGAAGAATATATCAACAAAGCAAAAGCAATCTTGATTTCTGGCACTGCTCTTGCAGAAAGTCCATCAAGAGAAGCAGCTCTTAAAGCAGTAGCACTTGCAAAGAAAAACGGTGTGCCAATTATTTTTGATATTGACTACCGTGCATATAACTGGAAAAATAGCGACGAAATCGCAATTTACTATTCTTCAGTTGCTCGTGAGGCAGATATTATTCTCGGCTCTCGTGAAGAATATGACCTTACAGAGAAATTTATCAAAGTAGGTATGACAGATAAAGAAACTGCAGCATATTGGCACTCTCAGAATGCTAAAATCGTAATTATCAAACACGGTAAAGAGGGCTCAACTGCTTATACAAATGACGGCGAAAGCTACTCAATCAAACCATTCCCTGTAAAACTTCTTAAATCATTCGGTGGCGGAGATGGTTACGCATCTGCTTTCCTTTATGGTATTTTTGAGGGTTGGGAAATTATTGACGCTCTCGAATTCGGCTCTGCCTCTGCAGCAATGCTTGTAGCTTCACACGCTTGCTCACAAGATATGCCGTCAGTTGACGCTGTTAAGGAATTCATTAAAAAAGAAAAAGAAGAATACGGTGAAATGATAGCAAGAGCATAATTCTTTTTGGCATATTTTCCGTAATACTTCGTTGCTTTCGGCTCGTGGTATACCCGATACAACTTCGCCTCGGCAACATTATCTTACGAAAAATCTGTTCAAAGAGATGGCACATTTCCGTAATAAAAAAATAAGGGATTGAAAGATATGGGAAAAAGTGTAAAAAAATGGTGCTCAGTTTTATTGTCTGTATCAATGCTTTTTGCATTAACCTCTTGTGGTGGCGATAAAACATCTGTAGATGAATCTACAACAGAAAGCACAACTACTACAACTACCACCACAACAACTACTACAACTACCACTACAACCACAACAACAGAGGCACAAACAACAGAAAAAACACAGAAACCTACTGAGGCAAAGTCGACAACTACTAAGCCAACAAGTAAACCTACAACAACTAAACCAACAACAACCAAACCAACAACAACTAAGCCACAAAAGACAGCTCCAAAATTTGTTTTTCCCCAAAAGCTTCCTGTTAAGGTAATTGCATTCGGCGCAGAGTTTGAGGTTGTAAAGGCATCTACTAATAATGGTTATTGGTATGATGAAAATAATTATTTGTTTGACATATGTATTACTATGAAACGCTGTGATGACGGCATAGATGAAGAAAAAGTAGCAACTGTACGAATGGTAATAAAGGATTCAAACGGCAATGTTGTCAGAAGAACAAGTACAAGTGCCGGTATGCTCAACATTGGCGAACAAGGAACAGGAAGTATGGCTTGGAGTGTAGATGCTCCGGGTACATATACAATAGAATTTTCATCAATATAAAAGCTATGAAAAAGTTATTTAAGAACAAAGTCTTCAAAAGAATAATAGCCACAGTACTTAGTATATTCCTTTTAATCGGAATTGCCGTTGTGGGCATAAACATTTATATGGTGTCTTATGCCAGTGAATACGTTCTTACAATGGACGAAGTTGGCGAATACGATTTCGACTGTGTAATGATTATGGGCGCGGGCATCTGGGGTACAGAGCCATCGCCAATGCTTCGTGAACGGCTCGATTTCGGTATTGATGTGTATTTCACAGGATGTACTGACCGAATTCTTATGACAGGCGACCACGCACGTGAAGAATATGACGAAGTAAATATTATGAAAGGTTGTGCCATTGAAGCGGGCGTGCCTGCCGACAATGTGTTTATGGACCACGCGGGCTTTTCAACTTACGAGTCAATGTATCGTGCTCGTGATGTTTTTCAAGTAGAAAAAATGGTAATTGTTACACAAAAATACCATCTGTACCGTTCAATCTATGATGCTCGTAAATTGGGCATAGATGCTTATGGCGTAGCCGCCGATAAAATGCAATACGGATTTTACAATAATATGAGAGAGTGGCTTGCAAGAGTAAAAGACCTTTTCTATTGTGAAATCCAACCCGAGCCAACATATTTAGGTGAAGCAATACCAATCAGTGCAAGTGGCTCATTAACCGACGATAAAGAAAAAGTATAAAGGTGATACTATGTACGAAAATCCAAAATTTAATGAAAATAACGAAAAAGTCCTTTGCGAAATGGGTGGCAAAAATGCCGATATGCTTATGAATATCAAAACAAAGGTGTTAAAAGCAGGGGAAAGCGTTACAATTTGTGACCAGAACAATGAAACTGCAATTCTTTTGCTTTCAGGTGACGTTGATTACATATTTGACGGCAAAACTGAAAACGCAAAACGTGAAAATCAGTTTGTTGACCGTCCATATTGTGTTCATTTCTCAAGAAACAATAAAGTGAATGTTACTGCAAATATAGATTCAAGAATTCTCATTCAGCAGACAGACAACGACAATGATTTTGGCTATGTTTGGTATAGTCCTGAAAACGTAATTCTTCAGGAATTCGGTAAGGACCAATGGAATGGTACTGCACACAGACAAGTGCTTACATTATTTGACTATGAAAATGCACCATATTCAAATATGGTTTTAGGCGAAGTAATTCACAAACCGGGTTGTTGGTCAAGTTACCCACCACACTACCATCCACAACCTGAAGTTTATTACTATGAATTTGATAAACCACAGGGCTTCGGTGTTGGCTTTAATGGTGATGATTGTTACAAAGTTGAGGACCAAGGTGTTCTCTGTATCACACCAATGAAAACACATCAGCAGGTTGCGGCCCCGGGTTATTCAATGTGTTATGTTTGGATGATTCGTCATCTCGACGGCGACCCATGGATTAAAACAAGAATTGACGACCCAGCTCACAAGTGGTTGTTAGATTTATAAACAAACTACCTTTTTATAGGAGGATGATATTATGGCAAAAATGACAATGGCTCAGGCACTTGTTAAGTTCCTTGACAATCAGTATGTGTCTTTTGACGGCGTTGAAACAAAATTCGTTGACGGAATATTCACAGTATTCGGACACGGTATTGTTTTAGGTCTTGGTGAAGCACTTGATTCTGATAAGGGCGGACTCAAAGTGTATCAGGGCAAAAACGAGCAAGGTATGGCTCACGTTGCAACTGCCTTTGCAAAGATGAACAACAGAAGAAAGATTATCGCTTGTGCATCTTCAATTGGTCCGGGTGCTGCTAATATGATTACTGCAGCAGCAACTGCAACAGTTAACAATGTGCCACTTCTTTTATTCCCTGCTGACACATTCTCAACTCGTCAGCCCGACCCTGTTCTTCAACAGTTTGAGCAGGAAAATTCACTTGCAACTACAACAAATGACGCTTATAAAGCGGTTACAAGATATTGGGACAGAATTACTCGTCCAGAGCAACTTATGTCTGCTATGATTAATGCTATGAGAGCACTTACAGACACAGCAAATGCAGGTGCAGTTGCAATTTGTCTTTGCCAGGATGTTGAGGGCGAAAGTTATGACTATCCTGACTCATTCTTCGCAAGAAGAGTACATAAAATTGTTCGTATGCCAGTAGCAAACGAAGAACTTGAAGATGTTGTTAATGTAGTTAAGAATGCTAAAAAACCACTTGTAATCTGTGGTGGCGGTGTTCGTTATTCAGAAGCAGGTGAAGCACTTGAAAAATTCTGTGCAGAATTTAACATTCCTTTCGCAGAGACACAGAGTGGTAAAACTGCTTGCCTTTCATCTGATAAATATAACCTTGGTGGACTTGGTGTTACAGGTAACTCTGCAGGTAATGTAATGGCAAAAGATGCAGATGTTGTTATCGGTATTGGTACTCGTTTCTCTGACTTTACAACTGCTTCAAAGTCACTTTTCAAAGATGATGTTAAGATGGTAACAATCAACACATCTCGTTTTGATGCATATAAGCTTGACGCAGTTAAAATGGTAGCAGATGCTAAACTCGGTATTCAAGCCCTTGGTGACGAGCTTCGTAAAGCAAACTATAAATCAGCATACACAACTGAAATCGCAGACGCAAAAGCTGGTTGGGACAAGGAAATGGAATTCCTTTCAAATTATAATTATGACGAGAATTTCAAACCACTTATTGCGGCTCGCGACGAAAAGACAATTCCTGAATTTGTTGAGAAAATCGGTGGCGTAATTACTCAAACTGCAGCTCTTGCTATGATTAGAAAGTTAATCCCTGCAAATGCTCTTTGCACAGGTGCGGCGGGCTCACTTCCAGGATGTCTTCAAAGAATGTGGACATCTGACGAGCGTTATTCATACAATATGGAATATGGTTATTCTTGTATGGGTTACGAAATCGCAGGTGCATTAGGTTCTAAAATGGCTCATCCTGAATGTGAATCATACGCTATGTGCGGCGACGGTAGTTACTTAATGCTTCATAGTGAGCTTGTAACAAGTCTTCAGGAAAAGCAGAAGATTAATGTTCTTCTTTTCGATAATAGCGGATTTGGTTGTATCAACAACCTTCAGATGTCAAATGGTATCGGCAATCTTGCAACAGAATTCCGTTATCGTGATGACAAGGGCGACCTTTTAGGTGACCTTATTCCAATTGACTTTGCTATGGCTGCTGCAGCTTACGGTTGTAAGACATACACAGCAAAAACAATGGAAGAATTAGAATTCGCACTTGTTGATTCACAAAAACAGACAGTTTCAACACTTATTGATATTAAAGTGCTTCCAAAGTCAATGACTGATGGTTACGGTGCTTGGTGGCATACAGGTGTTCCATCTGTTTCAAACAATGAAAAAGTAAACAATGCCTTCGCAGAGAAGGAAGAAAATAAAAACAAAGCAAGGAGATATTGATATGCTCGACAAAAACAAAGTAAAACTCGGTATTGCACCTATCGCTTGGACAAATGACGATATGCCTGACCTTGGTGCAGAAAACACATTTGAACAGTGCATTTCTGAAATGGCACTTGCAGGTTTCACAGGTTGTGAAGTTGGTAACAAGTACCCAAGAGATACAAAAGTTCTTAAAAAAGCACTTGAACTTCGTGGTATGCAGATTTGCAACGCTTGGTTCTCAAGTTTCCTTATTACAAAACCATACGAAGAGGTTGAAAAGGACTTTATCGAGCACATCACATTCCTTAAAGAAATGGGTGCAAAGGTTGTTGGTATTTCAGAACAAGGCCACTCAATTCAAGGCACAGACCTTTCAATCTTTGATGACAAATATGTTATGAATGACGAAGAATGGGATATGCTTTGCACAGGTATCAACAAACTCGGTAAAGTTGCAAAAGATATGGGTATTGCTCTTTGCTTCCACCACCATATGGGTACAGTTGTTCAGACTGCAGCTGAAATTGACAGAATGATGGAAAATACAGACCCAGAACTTTTCGGTCTTCTTTTCGATACAGGTCACCTTGCATATTGTGGTGAAGATTATATGGCAGTTCTTAAGAAATATGCTAAGAGAATCCGTCACGTGCATCTTAAAGACATTCGTCCTGATGTAGTAGCAAAGGTTAAGGCAGAAAAAATGAGCTTCTTACAGGGTGTTCGTGCAGGTGCTTTCACAGTTCCTGGTGACGGCGTAATTGATTTCAAACCTGTTTTCGATGTTCTTGAAGAAACTGGCTATGAAGGTTATGTTCTTGTTGAAGCAGAACAGGACCCAGCAATCGCAAATCCTTTTGAGTACGCTTTGAAGGCACGCAAATATATCAACGAGGTTTCTGGATTATAATTAAGGAGAAAATAAAATGGCAGTAGAAAAATTACAATATTTTGTGAACGGTCAGTTCAAAGATTCAAAAACTGACGTTTGGTATGACCTTCACAATCCAAGTACAGGTGAGGTAGTTGGTCAAGCACCTTGCTGTACAAACGATGAAGTTCTTGAAGCAATTGAAGCAGCAAAGAAAGCTTATCCGGGTTGGAGAGCAACTCCAGCAATCAAGAGAGCACAGATTATGTATAAAATCCGTGAACTTATTATTCGCGATATGGAAGAACTCACAATGTGTGTTGCTTGTGAAAATGGTAAAGTTTGGGGCGAAGCAGAAGGCGACGTTCTCAAAGCAAAAGAAGGCACAGAACTTGCAACTCAGGTTCCATCACTTATGATGGGCGAGTCTCTTATGGATGCTTCAAATGGTTACGATACAGTTAAATATCGTGAGCCACTCGGTGTTTTCGCAGGTATCGTTCCTGTTAACTTCCCTGCAATGATTCCATTTGGCTGGATGGCTCCAACTTGTATTGCAACAGGTAATACAATGGTTCTTAAAGCAGCATCTCTTACACCAAAAACAGCAATGAAATTTGCTGCTATCTATAAAGAAGCAGGCGTTCCTGACGGTGTTATCAATGTTATCACTTGCTCAAGAAACGAAGTAAACACAATTCTTGACCACCCAGATGTTAAGGGTATCACATTCGTAGGTTCTACTCCTGTTGGTCTTAAGGTTTATTCTCGTGCAGCTGCTGCAGGCAAGCGTTGTCAGGCATTGACACAAGCTAAAAACCACGCTCTTGTTATGTCAGACTGTGCACTTGAAAGAACAGTTGCAGGTGTTATTAACTCTGCTTATGGTTGTGCAGGTCAGCGTTGTATGGCTCTTACTTGCTGTGTTGTTGAAGAAACAATCGCAGACAAGTTTGTTGCAGAGCTTGTTAAACAAGCAAAGAATATTAAGGTTGGTCCATCTTGGGAAAAAGATTCAAAACTCGGACCAATTACATATAAAAAGCACTACGAAGAAGTTCTTGCTGATATTCAAAAAGGTATTGACGAAGGTGCAGAACTTGTTCTTGACGGTAGAAATGTTAAAGTTGAGGGTTACGAAAACGGCTACTTTATCGGACCTACAATCTTCGATAAAGTTACAGCAGATATGACAATCGGTGACGAAGAGGTATTCGGACCTGTTCTTTGCATTAAGCGTTGCAAGAATTTTGAAGAAGGCCTTAAGATTATGAACGACAACCCATATGCAAACGGCTCAGTTATCTACACACAGAGTGGCTACTTTGCACGTCAGTTTGCTCGTTACACAGATGGTGGTCAGGTTGGTATCAATGTTGGTATTCCTGTACCAGTTGGTTTCTTCCCATTCTCAGGTCACAAACAGTCATTCTTTGGCGACCTTCACTGCTTAGGTAAGGATGCATACCGTTTCTATACAGAATCAAAGGCAGTGACACAACACTGGTTTGACGAGGACGAGAAAAAGAACACTTCTGTAAGTACTTGGGACGGAACAATATAAAAACACAAAGGAGAAAATTATTATGTTAAAAATTGGTATTATCGGTGCAGGCCGTATTGGTAAAGTGCATCTTGAATCAATCTCATATCACGTAAAGGGTGCTGAAGTTGTTGCTATTGCAGACCCATTTATGAATGATGAAACTCGTGCTTTCTGTGAGGGTTTTGGTGTTGAAAAAATCTACACAGATTACACAAAAATTATTGAAGACGCTGACATTGATGCAGTTCTTGTTTGCTCATCAACTGACACTCATGCTCCAATTTCTATTGAAGCAATTAATGCAGGTAAACACGTATTCTGTGAAAAACCACTTGCAAACACAGTTGATAAGATTCTTGAAATTGCAGAGGCACTCAAAGCACACCCAGAATGCAAATTCCAGGTAGGTTTCAACCGTCGTTTTGACCACAACTTTGCAGCAGTTAGAAAAGCTTATGACGATGGCAAAATCGGTGAAGCACAGATTCTTAAAATCACATCTCGTGACCCACAGGCACCACCAGTTGGCTACTGTGCAGCAAGCATCTTCCTTGATATGACAATTCACGATTTTGATATGGCTTGCTTCCTTACAAATAGTGATGTTGAAGAGCTTTATGTTTATGCAGATGCTCTTATTAACCCAGGTATTCGTGAATACGGCGATTTCGACACAGCTATTATCTCAATGAAAATGGCTAACGGTGCTCTTGCAGTTATTGACAATTCTCGTCAGGCAATGTACGGTTATGACCAGAGAGCAGAACTCTTCGGCTCAAAGGGTATGGTTGCAACTGCTAATGATACACTCTCAACTGCAGTTGTTGCAGATGCTAACGGTGTAACAGGCGAAAAACCACTCTATTTCTTCCTTGAAAGATATATGGGCTCGTTTGCAGAAGAAGTTAGACAGTTCGTTGATTGCTGTGTAAACAACAAGGAAACTCCTGTTGGTATTCACGCAGGTTTACAGTCAGTTAAGATTGCTCTTGCTGCTGAAAAATCAGCTAACGAAGGAAGACCAGTTAAACTTTCAGAAATTAACTAATAAAAACAAATTGGGCGAGTTGAACTCGCCCATATTTTTAAGGAATGATAAAAATGTCCATTGAAAAAGGCAGAGAATATTTCCGCCAGTTTGGTATGGAAGGCAGAGTACAGGAATTTGAAGTTTCAAGTGCTACTGTTGAACTTGCCGCACAGGCATTAGGCGTTGAGGGTGCAAGAATTGCAAAAACTCTCTCGTTTATGGTAGGGGAACAACCAATTCTTATTCTTATGGCAGGGGATGTTAAGGTTGACAACTCAAAATATAAGGGCTTTTTCCATACAAAAGCAAAAATGATGTCACCTGACCAGTTGGAAGAATATGTAGGGCATCAAATCGGTGGCGTTTGCCCATTCGGTATTAAAGATGGCGTAGATGTTTACCTTGATACATCAATGAAACGCTTCGAAACTGTATTCCCAGCAGTTGGTGGCTCAAACAGTGCAATTGAACTCACAATTCCTGAACTTGAGAAGTATTCAAACTACAAAGAATGGGTAGAAGTTTCAAAACCAATTGAATAAGTGCAAAATGCAAAACGCAAAGTGCAAAATTAAAGGACGATTCAATGAACCGTCCTTTTTGTATATCTTTAATAACTAATCATTGAATTATTTTTCACTTTATACAATAGAAAAAACAACAAAAAAACATTATAATATAATTGTATAATTCTATTTAAATTTCGGGAGTGAGAAATTTGTACGGACTTATAGAACATACCGACGAAATTAACCGACTTTTAGCACGATATGGTGTTAAATTTGGCATTTACAAAAACAATGTTTTCAACGAGCGTCTTTTTCCATTTGATGCAGTACCTCGCATTATTTCAAAGGATGAGTTTGATTATCTTGAACGCGGTCTTAAACAGCGTGTCAAGGCACTCAATATCTTCTTAAAAGACATCTACACCAAAAAGCAGATTATCAAGGATAAGATTATTCCTGAAGAATTTGTTTATGGTGCGGCAGGTTATATGATGGAGTGCGAGGGTGCAGTACCACCAAAGGATGTTTTCGCTCACATTTCAGGTATCGACCTTGTTCAAGGTAATGATATGCGCTGGTATGTCCTTGAAGACAACCTTCGAGTGCCATCGGGTGCGTCATACCCTATGATTGCCCGAGAGTTGTGCCGTCGCGCTAGTCCAGACACTTTCCGTGCAAACGGTGTTGTTGATAACCGTAATTATGGGGATTTACTCCGCAATACTCTTGATTATGTAAACACAGGCGGAATAAATGTAGTGCTTACTCCCGGTAGATTTAATTCCGCATTCTTTGAACATTCATATCTTGCCGAAAAAACCGGCTCTGTTTTTGCAATGCCACAGGATTTGTTTGTTGAGGGTAATGTGCTTTATTATAACGAATATTCAGGTAAGCGTCAGCGTGTTGGTGCGGTGTATCGCAGAATCAATGACGATTTCATTGACCCTATGACTTTCCGTGCAGATTCACTTCTTGGTGTGCCTCATATTATGGATGCTTACAGAGCAGGCAATGTGGCACTTGTTAATGCACCGGGTAACTCCGTTGCCGACGATAAAGGCATATATTATTATGTGCCTGCAATGATTAAATATTATCTTGGCGAAGAGCCAATACTTTCAAATGCACCTACATATTTGCCATTCTATGAAGAAGATATGAAATATGTACTTGAAAATGTGCATAAATTAGTAGTTAAAGATGTTGCAGAATCAGGTGGCTATGGTGTTGTATTTGGCAATGAATTATCACTTGAACGCCTTTATGAACTGAAAAAAGCAATTCAAAAAGAGCCACGAAGATTCATAGCACAAGAAATTATAAAATTCAACGATTTAAAAGTAGTTGAACACGGAGTTGCAACTGAAAGAAAAGCAGATTTGCGTGCATTCGTGCTTATGGGTGAAGAGCCAGTTGTTTGGCAATCAGGTCTTACACGATTTGCAAAAGATGCAAACTCATTCGTTGTAAATTCATCTCAGGGAGGGGGCTTTAAGGACACATGGGTATTATCTCGATAAAATCAAGTGATAATCTTTTCTGGTTAGGTCGCTATGTTGAGCGTGTGTTTACAACTCTTAAGGCCTTTACCGAATGTTATGATATTATGATTGATATTAACGACGAAGAATACATAAATTTCTGTCGTCGTTTAGGCATTGCAAATAACTACTCTTGCCGTCAGGAGTTTATAAGTTCATTTTTGTTTGATGCAAATGACCCTGCATCAATCTATTCTTCACTTCTTCACGCTTATGATAATGCGGTTGAAATGCGAAACACAATAAGCTCTGAAACTCTTGCATATCTTCAACTTGCGGTTGATATTATGGAAAAAAGCAGTAGCAGTAATGCTTCACTTCTTAAAGTGCAAGAGGTTACTGACTGGATTTTCGCATTCTGGGGTAGTGCTGACGATAATATTGAGTCAGAGGCATCAAGAAATATTTTGAAATTTGGTCGTAGTATTGAGCGACTTGATTTATATACTCGTCTTGATTACCCTCACGAATTACTGAAAAAAGAGTTTTCAATAATGCTTAACCGACTTTATAAGGTGGGTATTGATTTCAATACTCATTCTATTGAGCGTCTTACTCGTATGATTTTAGAAGAAGAGGATTATTCTCCTTATAAATTCTCAATTCAGAATGAGTTGGCTCAATTATTTGTAACAGGAGTGATGTAAAATGGCAGTTTTAGATTTTACTTATAATATGTCAATTAAATTCTCAATGCCTGTAATCAAACATTGTTACACACTCCGTCTAATTCCGTTAGAGTGTGAAAATCAACACATTGAAGATATTAAAGTGACAGTTTTCCCCGAAAATGAACTCACTTATTCAAATGACGGTTTTGGCAATATTCTAGTTACTGACCGTATTGTTACAATGCATAATGAGTTTACAGTCAATGTTGAGGGCACAGTAACTACAGGGGCACATATTACACCTGAAACCGACCTTAATCCTGTTTATAAATACCCTACAAACTTTACAAAATGTGGTACAGAGCTTAATAAAATGTTTGACCGTATTAGGGTGGGTATTTCTGATGATGCCGTTGATACCGCTATGAAATTCACAAGGGCAATTCGTGCAAATATTGTGTATCGTGCGGGCTCAACAAGCGTTGTAACTACCGCAGAAGAAGCACTTCTTAATGGTGCGGGCGTGTGTCAGGATTATTCTCACATTCTTTTGGCACTTCTTCGTAAAGCCGAAATTCCTTGCCGTTATGTTGTTGGTATGATGGTAGGTGAGGGTGAAACTCACGCGTGGGTTGAAGTGTATCATAATGGTAGTTGGCACGGCGTTGACCCTACAAACAACCGTCTTGCTGATGAGAATTATATTATTATCAGTCGCGGACGCGATTTTGCCGATTGCGGAATTAACCGCGGACTTTTAACAGGTGGCGGAATGCAGACTCAAACTGTAAATCTTAAGGTAACTAAAAGGTAGTTTTTATGGATATCGGATTATCATCTGCCTGTTTTTACCCTCTTGAAACTGAAAAATCAGTTGTAAGAGCGTGCGAAACAGGTGCTAAAACAATTGAAATCTTTATGAATGCTCATTCAGAATTTGAGCCACAGTTTGTAAAGAATATGGCAGAAATCTGCAAGTCAAACGGTGTAAAAGTGGCATCTGTGCATACAATGGGCTCGTTTACTGAATCTTTTCACCTTTTCAGTTCATATAAAAGAAGATTTTATGAGGCGAAAGGCACTTCTTTTAAGCGCCATTTTGATGTTATGCATACTTTAGGTGCTGAAATACTTGTTATGCACGGAATTAAAAAACCGGGTAGCATTGAGGATGAAGAATATTTTGAGCGTTTTGGTGAATTAACTCGTATGGGTAAAGCGGAAGGACTTAAAATCTGTCAGGAAAATGTTGTGCATTATCGTAGTGAAAGCCCTGATTTTCTTATGTCGATGGGTGAATATATCGGTGACGATTTCAATATGGTTTTCGACATTAAACAGTCAATAAGAACAGGCGAAAACCCATTTGAATTTGCAGAAAAACTGCATAAATATATACGCCATATTCATATAAGTGACCACAACGCGCAACGAGATTGCATTGTGCCTTGTAAAAATGGTAATTTTGATTTTAAAAAGTTCTTTGACCTTATGAAAAAGTACGATTATAAAGGCGATTATATACTTGAACTTTATGAAAACGGCTATGAAAGTGATGAAGAACTAAAGTTTGCTATGAATGAACTTAAAAAATTGCTGTAAATACTTTACATTGTGATTTAAAATGTGTTAAAATACAATATATAGTAAAATATAGGAAGTGTTTTTATGAAATGTCCATTTTGCGGATTTGAAGAAAGCAAAGTTATTGACTCACGTCCAACTGACGAAGGGGAGAGAATCCGTCGTCGTCGCGAGTGTATCAAATGTGCAAAACGATTCACAACTTACGAAATAATTGAAAGCGTACCTATTGTTGTTGTTAAGAAAGACAAAACACGCGAAGTGTTTGACAGACAAAAGCTTATCAAAGGTATGCTTACTGCTTGCGAAAAACGTCCTGTTTCAATGGAAACTATTGAAAGAGCAGTCAGCGAAATTGAGTCAACATTACAGAATTCTCTTGACCGCGAAGTAACATCTGTTCGCGTTGGCGAACTTGTTATGGACCAACTCAAAGAAATTGACCAAGTGGCTTATGTTCGTTTCGCATCAGTTTACAAACAATTTAAAGATGTAAACGCATTTATGGAAGAACTTTCAAACTTCCTTGATAAGAAATAAGAAGAAAAAATAAATATTAAATAGAACGGAGTGTTGTTATGAAAAGAACGATTTCAAGAATCTTTTGTGTCATAATGGCACTTTGCGTCTTTTTAACCGCAATGCCTATAATGTCATTTGCAGAAAAGGAAAAACCTGCTTTTGATATAGAAGTGCGGGAAAGTGGTCCAGTTCAACAATACGACCCATCTGCGATAATAAAAGTCAACAATAAAGCGCCTGTAGCAAATCAGTATTTTTCATCTGGTGCTGATGATATGCACTGGTTTTACTCATATCTTACTAATGACCAGAAGTCTGTTTATGATACTGTAAAAGCGGCAGGGGTGTGCATAGACAAAACACTCACGGTGCCCCTTAATACAGCTATTGTGGGTGCTGCTACAGTTAGTGAAAATACATTGTACTTATCAGATGAGGTATGGACAAGTGTTTTTGAAGTTGCATTGTCGGGCATTACCGCTTTAATGGATGACCACCCTGAGATGTTTTGGATTAATAGCTTTTCCTACGGCATTGCTAATTATGAACTTTATACAACGGATGATGAATCAGTTCTCTTGATTGTTGTAACCGCAATTTCGGTAGCGATAAAAATTAATACAGCAGTTTATGCTAACGCTACATCAGTTGAAAATTATTATAATCAACTTATTGATGCCGTAAATAAGTTTGAAGTTCACGGAATAACAAGATATGAAAAACTTAAAAGTATACACGATACTATTGTAAGACAAGTGCAATATGACCCTAACTATAATAATAGTAGCAAAAACCCAACTGACCACGAACCGGTTTCTGTATTTACTGAACCATTTTTAACTGTATGTGAAGGTTATGCCGAAGCGTTCAAACTTTTGTGTGACCGAGAAGGAATACCATGTGTTGTTGTAGTTGGTATAGCAGGTGGTGGCGGCCACGCGTGGAACTATGTAAAAATGGAAGATAATAAGTGGTATGCAGTTGATATGACATGGGATGACCCGTTAAACAATGATGTCTCAACCGTATATTATAACTACTTTCTTGTTGGCTCTGAAACAGTTGTTGGTGGTGCAACATTTGCAGAGGGGCATGTTTCTACTGGTGAGCGCTTTAGTGCAGGTTCTTTTAGATTGACATATCCTACACTTGC
Organism: Clostridia bacterium; assembly: GCA_017631955.1. Taxonomy (GTDB): domain Bacteria; phylum Bacillota; class Clostridia; order Oscillospirales; family Acutalibacteraceae; genus Fimenecus. Next base: position 13,416 of record JAGBSJ010000006.1, on the reverse strand, counting down.
AACTGACCTTTATGGAAAAGTAATGTTGAGCTTCAATGTAGGTGACATTACGATTGAAGATAGTATGAATGTTATATTTGTAGGTAAAGACGTTACTACGTTACAAGAAAAATTTGCAATACCATCAGGATTTACTGGCGGACTTTCAAGCTATACTGATTTAACTGGCGGTTTAGTGCAAACAACAAAAACTGCAACAGGCATAACAAAAACATATATTGTTGCAAAACGTGGTGACATTGATGGCTCAAATACAACAAATATAACTGACTATGACAAAGTTGTAACCGCATCAACATTGGGTAGTTGTCCTGAAAAAAATACTGCCGAGTATTATGCAGGCGACATAAACCACGACGGTGCAATTGATGGATTTGATGCAATAGCATTGGATTTATACTTGGAAGACACATTGAAGTTTAATTAAAATATAAATACAATATAAAAAACCGATTGAGGATTTCCCCCAATCGGTCTTTTTTTAATACTTATGAAATTTTCGTAGTGCCGTTGCTATTGGTAAAATAAGAATTCCCAACACCACGTTTCCTACACAATGCATAACATCAAATGAAAAGCCAGCAACAATCCAAGCAATCATTCCCTTGAAATCAAGTCCGAATAACAATGCTTGTGCCGGGGCATAAAGTGTGCCATATAAAAGTCCAAAAAGTCCCGAAATAATCATATATACGGGGACTGCAACCACGGGTTTCATATTCTTTGGTAAAAGCATTACTATACCCCAAAGAATTGTCCATATATATAAATATGGAACCCACCATATACCAAAACCATAAACAAGTCCCGATAACAGAACAAATATGTAAATTGGCTTCAATGCATCTTTGCGATAAACTGTTGTATATGCAACAATGAGTGTACCCAATAAATGTACATTAGGAATACCTTCAAGCAACAACTTTGACAGTAGCATTATAACGCCCAACATAGTGAACACTATAATATCAACCAACTTTTTATACTTTTCACTTCTCATATTATGCCTTTGTTGCTACAAATGAATAGATGGCGGTTTCGTCGATTTCTGTTGTGTCAACACCACTCATAGCGTATTCACCGTTCACATAGAATGCCCAGTATGCACCGTCAGCGGTGAAGTCATACTTAATGCCGTTTACGGTATCAACCATAAGACCGTAATCGCCCTGTTCACCTGAAATGAGTTTTTCATTCACAAGTGCCTCGCCAACTGTTTTGGCATCTGTTTTGATGTCAAAGGATTTTTCGCTTCCGTCAAGGTCTATTACCTTAAACACAAAAGATTTTTCTACCTTTGCATCGCCTGTGTTTGTGTTACTATCGTTGCCACACGCTGAAAATGTAAGTGCCATAGCCACAATAAGCACCAGCGAGAGAACAGACAGTACTACTTTTGAATTCATTACATTTTTCATACTTGTAATCTCCTTAAATTTTTTTCGATACATAGTTTGCTCCTATATCGGTTTCCGCGACAAGAACAAAGAGATGAGTAGAGCAGAATCTAATACGGTTTTGACGGTCTTTTTATTGTGCTTTGTCAAAAACTTATTCAGCAAAAACTGCTCTGCACCAGAAATACTTGAAATTTAGATGAATTTTTGCTTTTGAGACCGCAGGTTTGCTGACGCAAATCAAGGGTGAAAAAGTGAAAATTCGCTAAAGGGCTGTATTTATGGCGTGTTAGGTTCTGCTCTGCTCATCTCCAAGAACCGGGTATTCCGACTTGCAGTTCAAATGCAATTTTCGTCTTCTCGGGATTTCCCAATGACTTTACTCTTGTGGCAAAGAGTATGAAAATCACTCATCTGCTTACGGCGACGGACTCGTTCAGGATTTTCACCTGATTCCCCGACATTCTTAACCTATATCAAAATGATTATATACTTGTTCTCAAAATAAATCAATAAAAACTTGATTTATATAAAATTTAAGATTAAAATGTTAGTATAAATTATAGGGATGTGGTTTTATGTTTAATATCTTTTACAAGAAATACAAAAATGCAAAACTAAACTTGCCAAAGGGCTTTACATTTACTGCTCATACTGGTTGTATGGGCACAAAACAAAATTCTCTTGAATCAATGAAAAAAGGCGTTCAAAGTGGCGCAAATATTATTGAATTCGACTTGCGTGCTAATAAAAACGGTGACCTTGTGCTTTCTCACGACGAGCCAATAGGTGGAGAAATCACGCTTTGTGAAGCATTCGCACTTTTGGGTAGTTTTCAGAATACAAAAGCCAATGTTGATATAAAAATGACTGACGAATTAGAAAAAGTTTATCCTTTAGCAAAAGAATATAATGTTGAAGATAAAATTTTCTATACAGGTGTTAATGATAATTTTGTTGATGCAGTAAAGACAAAAAGCCCTGAAGTTTCATATTTTCTTAATGTGAAAGTAAGTAAATTAAAGAACAAAAACAGAAACTATTTACTTTCTCTCGTTGAAAAGGTTAAAAATGCGGGGGCTATCGGCATAAACTTTAACTATAAAAGTGCATCAAAAGAGTTAGTTGATATTTTTCACGAAAATGAATTGTTAGTGTCAATCTGGACAGTTGACAACGAAGATAATATGCATAAAATTTTGTCTTTTGGTCCTGATAATATCACTACAAGAAACCCTGACAAATTAGCAAAAATTATCGGCTGAAAATATTAAAGAATTTTGTCAAAATTATTGACTTTTTGCAAAATTTTATTTATATTTAATTCATACCAATTAGGGTGGGGCGGAATTGTGTTTTTCCGTCAAATCCCAACTATATCTATCGGTTGGAAAGGGGCTGCATAATTGAAAAACAATCCAGTTATTATTGACCTCAAAAACATAAGCGTAAGCTTTGACAATCAAAAAATACTCAATAACATCAGTTTATATATCCGTGATGGTGAGTTTATCACTTTGCTCGGTCCTTCGGGCTGTGGTAAAACAACAACTTTGCGTATTATCGCAGGTTTCTTACAACAGGATTCAGGTGATGTTATTTTCGAAGGAAAAAATATCAATGGTGTTCCTGCATATAAACGACAGGTTAACACCATTTTTCAGCGTTATGCCTTATTTCCTCATTTGAATGTTTATGAAAATATCGCATTCGGACTTCGCCTTAAAAAGTGGAAAGAAGACGATATTAAATCAAAGGTAAGCGAAATGCTCACTTTAGTTAATCTTAAAGGGTTTGGTCCTCGTCGTATTGACTCACTTTCAGGTGGTCAGCAACAACGAGTTGCTATTGCGCGCGCTTTGGCGGTTAACCCAAGAGTTGTGCTTCTTGACGAGCCACTTGGTGCTCTTGACCTTAAACTTCGTAAAGATATGCAGATTGAGCTTAAAAACATTCAACAGAAATTGGGCATTACTTTTATATATGTTACTCACGACCAAGAAGAAGCACTTTCAATGTCTGACACAGTTGTTGTTATGAATGGTGGCGAAATTCAGCAAATTGGCACACCACTTGATATTTACAACGAGCCAAAGAATGCCTTTGTTGCTGACTTTATCGGTGAAAGTAATATTCTTGACGGTATTATGAAAGAGGATTTCACTGTTGAATTTAACAATATCAAATTCCAGTGTGTTGATAAGGGCTTTAAGAAAAATGAGCCCGTTGACGTAGTAATTCGTCCTGAAGATATTGACGTTGTAGCACCTGAAAAAGGTATGTTACAAGGCACAGTTACATCAGTAACATTCAAAGGTGTTCACTACGAAATTATTGTTGATATTGATAACTTTAAGTGGATGATTCAGACTACTGAAAAGAGTGAAGTAGGCGACGTAATCGGTATTTCTATTGACCCTGATGAAATGCATATTATGAAAAAATCACAGTATTCAGGTCTTTACGGCGATTACAGCTCATTTAGTGATGAGTTTGATGAGTTATCTCAGGTGGGTGAGGAGTAATGAAGAAGTCCTCATTCCTTCAAAAGATGCTTAATGCACCTTATATGCTCTGGTCGGTGTTATTTATAGTAGCACCGCTCATAATGGTTATTTATTACGCCTTCACAGATGCTGACGGCAATTTTACCACTAACAATATTGCACAGATTGGGGACTACACAAACACTTTTATTCTGTCAATCAGTTATGGTGCGGTTGCAACATTTATCTGCCTTTTAATTGCGTATCCTTTTGCCTATGCATTGGCACAGACAAAGGCATCATTCCAAGGTGTTGCAACAATGCTTGTAATGTTACCTATGTGGATGAGTTTCTTAATCCGCACTTATTCGTGGATTACAATTTTAGGCGAGTCAGGTGTAATAAACAGATTTTTAGGACTGTTCGGTATTGAGCCATTACAGATGCTCAACACAGGGGGAGCGGTCATTTTAGGTATGGTTTATAACTTCTTACCTTATATGATTTTACCGCTTTATACTGCGCTTTCTAAAATGGACAATTCTCTTGTTGAGGCAGCTCAGGATTTGGGTTGTAACAAGTTCTATTGTCTTCGCAAAGTTATATTCCCATTGTCAGTACCGGGTATTGCAAGTGGTGTAACTATGGTGTTTGTGCCAAGTGTAAGTACATTCTATATTACACAAAAACTCGGTGGCGGACAGATTACACTTATCGGTGACGTTATTGAAGGTCAGTTCCAGACTGCATACAATTATAACTTAGGTGCGGCACTTTCACTTGTACTTATGGTTATGATTTTAATCTGTCTTGGCGTGCTTAATTACTTTACTGACAGTGATGATGACGGAGGTGTGCTTATATGACAAAAACATCTCCATTATCAAAACTCTATTTAGCACTTGTTTTCGTGTTCCTTTATGCGCCAATGGTTGTAATGATGGTGTTCTCATTCAACGGAACAGAAAGCACATATATCTTTGAGGGCTTTTCACTTCAATGGTATGAAAAACTTTTCCACGACAAAGCAACTATGGATGCCCTTAAAAACACAGTTGTGTTGGCAGTAATCTCTGCCGCAATAGCAACAGTGCTCGGCACCCTTGCAAGTGTGGGAATAAACTCAATGAGAAATAAATTTGTAAAGTCATCAGTTATGACAGTTACAAATATTCCTATGATGAACCCTGAAATCGTTACAGGTATTTCAATGATGCTCTTGTTCGTTTTTGCAGGGGTAATGCTTAACAAAAAAGATGTGTTGGGATTTGGCACAATTCTTATAGCCCACATAACATTCCAGTTGCCTTATGTAATTCTGTCAATCTTGCCAAAACTTCGTCAGACTGATAACAGAATTTTTGAAGCGGCACAGGACTTGGGTTGCCATCCTGTAAAGGCCTTTTTCAAGGTCGTATTCCCTGCTATCTTGCCTGGAATTGTAGCAGGCGCAATTATGGCATTTACTTTGTCGCTTGACGATTTCATAATCAGTTACTTTACAAACGGTCCTGATTTCCAGACATTGCCTATTCACATTTTCTCAATGACAAAGAAACGCGTAAAGCCAGATATGTATGCGCTTTCAACTCTTATTTTCGGAGCCATGTTTGTACTTTTAATTCTTATGAATGTGGCACAGTCACGCTCTGATAAGAAACAGAGAAAAAAGCAGAAGGAGGGTAATGAATGAAAAAACTACTCTCTTTGATAATCGCTTTTATTGTGATTCTTTCTGTATTTGCAACTCCTGTTTATGCAGAAGACGAACTTTTCTCAGCCGATACTATTGAATACTATAAAAAACTTGGTCTTCAGGGAACAGTGCTTAATGTGTATAACTGGGGCGAATATATTGACGACGAAGAGATTGATGTAATCTCTGAGTTTGAACGCCTTACAGGGTGTGACGTAAATTACACAACATTCGAGTCAAACGAAAATATGTATTCGAAACTTTCAGGTGGCGGAGTAAGTTACGACATTATTATTCCGTCAGACTATATGGTTGAGCGTCTTATTTCTGAAGAGATGCTTTTACCACTTGATTATAATAATATTCCTAATTACAACAAGTATTTTGACAAAGATAAATACGGTCATCTTGTTGAAAACGGAATAAGTGATTATGGCGTAATCTATAATGTTGGTTCAACAATTCTTATTTATAATACAAAATTTGTAAAAGAAGAACCTACAAGTTGGAAAGTGCTTTGGGATGAACAGTATAAAGGCAAAATCCTTATGTTCAATAACCCTCGCGACTCTTTTGCGATTGCGCAGTTTATCTTAGGTCAGAGTATCAATACAACTGAAAAAGAAGATTGGGACGCTGCGGCGGCACTTCTTTTGGAACAACGTCAAAAAGTAAAACCTGAATATGTAATGGACGAAGTTTTCATTAAAATGGAAAGCGGCGAATACGCTTTTGCAACTTATTATGCAGGGGATTACGAGTTGATGGTTGAAAATAATCCCGATTTAGCGTTCGCATTTCCAGAAGAAGGTGTGAATACTTTCTATGATGCAATGTGTATTCCATCAGCATCACAGAATAAAAAGGGTGCCGAGGCATTTATAAACTTTATGTTAGAGCCGGAAATTGCCCTTGCAAATGCAGAGTATATTTATTATGCAACACCTAATAAGGCGGTTACAGAAAATCCTGATTACTCACTCGGCAATAGTGAAGCCGTTTACCCTGACGAACTTAAAAACAGTCAGGCGTTTCATAATCTGCCAACAGATACATTGCAGTATATGAATACTCAGTGGATGAAGGTCAAAGGTGAAAATGATACAGGCGGGCTTTACACAGCATTCTTTTCAGTAATTGCAGTTGTGGTAGTAATCATAATTGCTCATATACTTAAAAAGAACAGAATGAAAAAATATTATAATGTATAACATGATAAGGTGGGGCTTGACCCCACCTTTGTTGTTATATATAATTATATAGGTGAATGTTATGACAGAAAAACAAAAGCGTTTTCAAGAATTAGCAGACCGTTCAAATGAGAAAGGGTATGCAATTTATTCCGATTTTCTCGGTATTGCCGAAATGTCGGAACTTTGTGCTATGCGTTTTTCTGTGCCTGTCACTTTGTGGGGCGGATATGAAAATGCAGAAAGGTGCGTTGCTTGTTTTGGTGACCGAGAATATTTTGCAGATAAATCTGATTACCCAATAAACTGCATTCTTATAAAACCTGTTAATCAAAAATTTGCCGATACTCTATCTCATCGTGATTTTCTCGGCTCACTTATGGGACTTGGAATTCGTCGTGAAGTGCTTGGAGATATAATTATCAGTGAAAATTGCGGGTATCTTTTCTGCCTTGATACTATAAGTGACTATATAATTCAAAATCTTACACAAGTAAGGCACACAACAGTTAACTGCGAACTAGCGGACAATATTCCCATAGATGCCTTGCCACAACCTGAAAACCGTGAAATCATAGTTTCATCTGAACGGCTTGATGTTATAGTCTCTGCGATTTATAATCTATCACGAAGTCAGGTGTTGCCTGTGTTTCATACAGAAAAAGTATTTGTGAATGGTGTCATTAAAACGAGTCCGTCTGCGACTCTTAATATAGGCGATAAAGTTTCAGTTCGTGGATTCGGCAGATTTATATATAACGGCGTTCTTCGTCATACGAAAAAAGATAGATTAGTAATAAGTGTTGATATTTTTTAATCATAAAAATGACCACTCAAATCGAGTGGTCATAATTTTTTTATTTGAATTTCTTTGTTGCTTTTTTAACAGCACTTGCAACGGGTGGGGCAATAACTGTTGTTGTTACAATTTCCATAACTCCGTTAAGCCCTACAAATGCAACTAAAAACGGTAAAAGGTCTGCACCATTACGGATTCCCATTATGTAGTCGCTTTCTCCAAAGAATAGAAGCAATAAACTCATAAAGAATGTGGTGTTGAGTACTGGTGTCATAAAACTTGCAAAGACTAATGCAAATTTTTTCTTTTTCCTTGCCACAAGTTTGTAAATTACTCCGCAAAGGTAACCCATAAGTACACGTGGAATTATACACATTATAAATGTGTATATTGGGTTTATACCTAACAAGGTAGTGCCGAAAAGGTCGAGTCCGAAACATTGCGCGAAACTTGTAATACCAAATACAAGCCCTAAAAATGCACCGGCTTTCTCGCCTAAAGTGATTGCACCAACTGCTACAGGCACCATAATGAAAGTCATTTTTACAGGCCCTAGTGGTAAATACCCGATTGGTGTGAATGCCATAAGCACAATAAGAGATGTGAGTATGGCGATTTGAGTAAGAAACAGAGTTTTTCTTTTTCTTGCTCGTTTAGTGGTCTTTGCCATTTATATTCCTCCTTGCTACTGCTTCCGTACGGAATGCAATGCAAAATTTAACGAATAATTATTTATTTTTCTCGTAAATTGCTTTAAGTCCTTTGAGAATAAGGTCTTGGTCTAAAACCATTTCTCTTTTGCATACAGGGGCAATAAAGTTAGCTAGTCCTCCTGTTGCAACGATTGTTTTTGGCTCGCCAAGTTCTTTTACAAAATGCTCAATAATGCCGTCAATCATAGATGCAGTGCCAAGAACTATTCCACTTTGCATACTTTCAATAGTGTTTGTTCCGCACGCTTTTTTAGGTGGCTCAAGTGGGATTGCAGGTAAAAGCGAACTAGTATCGGTAAGTGCTTTAAGAGAAATTGCAACGCCGGGTGCAATCATACAACCTCGGAAATTGCGATTTTCATCAACTGCACAGATTTTTGTAGCAGTACCTAAATCTACAATAAATGTAGGTGTTGGGTAGTCCTTTACCGCGCCAACAGCACCAGCTGCAAGGTCTGCACCAAGTTGAGCAGGGTTATCAATAAGAATATTAAGTCCTGTTTTAACTCCGGGACCTAAAACAACAACCTTTTTATTTGTAAGACGCTTGATTGCATTTTTAACATGCACAGTAATTTCAGGCACTACCGATGAAATCACAGAGCCCTCAATATCGCCTGTCTTAATGTTATAAACTGAAAAGATATTCACAAAATCAACGGCATATTGGTCATCGGTTTTCTGACGGTCAGTAGAAATGCGAGCACTCATAGTAAGAGTGTCCCCATCAAAAATGCCAAGATTTATGTTTGTGTTACCAATGTCAACTGTAAGAAGCATAATCTCACCTCACGAAAACAATATAATAAGTATATACCATTTTTTGTTGTTTCGCAAGTGGATTTGTGTTACAATACCAAATAGAAATGAGGTGGGTGTATGATTTGCAATTTGTGTCCGCGAAACTGTAATGCCCAAAGAAATAAAAATACTGGTAATGGCTTTTGCAGAATGCCCGAAAATCCTGTGATTGCCCGCGCCGATATTCATAATTGGGAAGAACCCTGTATAAGTGGTGAAAAGGGGACCGGTGCAATTTTCTTTTCAGGTTGTTCCCTTAAATGTTGCTTTTGTCAGAATTACCCCATAAGCCACGAAAATAAGGGCGAAGTAATCACAACATCTCGCCTTATCGAAATCATAAAAGAGCTTGAAAATAGGGGAGTACATACTATTGATTTTGTAAACCCTACTCACTTTTCGCATATTATAATTGATGCGCTTACTCAGTACAAACCGCAAGTTCCCGTAGTTTATAATTCGTCGGGGTATGATAGCGTAGAAACTCTTAAAAAACTTGAAGGACTTATTGATGTTTATTTGCCTGACTTAAAATATTTCAGTAGTGAAAAGTCAACACAATATGCAAGATGTCCTGATTATTTTGAGAAAGCAAGCAAATCAATACTTGAAATGTACCGTCAACAACCAAAAACGGAATTCAAAGACGGCATAATTCAAAAAGGGCTTATAATCCGTCATCTTGTGTTGCCTAAAAATGTTGACGAAAGCAAAAATATTCTTTTATGGATTAAAGAAAACTTACCGAGCGACACATATATAAGCATTATGAGTCAGTACACTCCTTATGGTAACATTTCAGAATTCAAGGAGTTAAACCGTCGCCTTACTACTGCAGAATATAACAAGGTGGTGGATTTTTTCGTAGATTTGGGACTTGAAAACGGATTTGTGCAAGAAAAATCGTCATCACAAACAAAATATATACCCGATTTTGATTTAACTGGCGTAAAATAATGTTGAAATACATAATAAATAGTGTTAAAATAAAAAGCATAAAATTAAAGAAAGAAGGATTTTTCAAATGAAGGGATTTTTCAAAGAATTTAAGGAATTCGCAATGCGCGGTAATGTAATCGACCTTGCAGTCGGTGTTATCATCGGTGGTGCTTTCCAGAAAATCGTAACATCAGTAGTTAATGACCTTGTAATGCCACTTATCGGTCTTATTACAAAAGGTAGCGACTTTGCATCAAAATTCGTAGCACTTGATGGTGGCGAATATGCAACAATCGAAGAAGCAACTGAAGCAGGCGCAGCAATTCTTACATACGGTAACTTTATCGCAGTAACAATCGACTTTATCATTATGGCATTCGTTATTTTCCTTCTTGTTAAGGGACTTAACAAACTTACATCAATCGGTAAAAAACCAGAAGTTGTAGAAGAAGCAGCGCCAACAACAAAAGTTTGCCCATTCTGTAAGAGTGAAATTGCTATTGACGCTACAAAGTGTGCACACTGTACATCTGACGTTGAATAATTATGTATAAACTTGGTTTTATCGGTTGCGGGAATATGGCTGCTGCCATTTTGAATGGCGTAGTTAAATCTCAATACGTAAATGGAGCAGAAATCTGCGTTTTTGATACTTGTGAAGAAAAAGCAACTGCGCTTAAAGATAGTTTAGGCGTTGATGTGTTAATATCTGCTGAAGAAGTTGCAGAAAATGCACAAGTTGTGGTCCTTGCAGTAAAACCACAGGTATTCCCTGAGGTTTTACCAAAAATTAAAGATGCACTTTCTGAAAACAATCACGCGCTTGTGTCAATTGGTGCAGGTAAAACAATTTCTTACCTTTGCTCGTTCCTTGAAAGCAATACGCCTGTTATTCGTGTTATGCCGAATATTAATGCAAAAGTGGGTGCGTCAATGAGTGCGGTCTGCAAAAATGAGAAAGTAAGTTTCGCACTTCTTGACTTTGTAAAGGGACTTTGCGAAAGTTTCGGCGATGTAATCGAATTGCCCGAAAGTCAGTTTTCAATTTTCGGTGTAATTGCTGCTTGCTCACCTGCATACGCTTTTATGTTTATTGATTCAATGGCTCGCGGTGCAGAAAAAAATGGAATGAAGCGTGAAGATGCTCTCAAAATTTCGGCACAAGCAGTTTTGGGTAGTGCAAAAATGATGCTTGAAAGTGGCGACTCCCCTTGGGCGCTTATTAATAGTGTTTGTTCGCCAGGTGGAACAACTATTGAGGGAATTGCAACTTTACAGAACGAAGAATTCGACAAAGCAGTTATGGATGCAGTACAGGCGTCATACGACAAAGATAAAAGAATGTAATAAAAATTTAGCACAGATTACGGTCTGTGCTTTATTTTTTTGTTTGTATGTGGTAGAATAGAAAACAGTATATACGAAAGGAAATCTATTATGATTATTAACGGCTTTCAAAAATTAACATTACTTGATTACCCCGGCAGAGTTGCTTGTACAATTTTTACTGCAGGGTGTAATATGAGATGCCCATTCTGTCACAACGCTTCTCTCGTAACTCATATTGATAGCGACAACACATTCAGTACAGAAGAAGTGCTCGACTACCTTAAAAAGCGTCAGGGTATTTTAGAGGGTGTCTGTATTACTGGTGGCGAGCCGTTACTTCAACCTGATATTAAAGCGTTTATTACAGAAATCAAAAATCTTGGTTATTCAGTTAAGCTTGATACAAACGGCACATTCCCCGAAAAACTCAAAGAGTTAGTCAATGAGGGACTCGTTGATTATGTAGCTATGGACATAAAAAACAGCAAAGCCAAATACAAAGAAACATCGGGAATAAACAATCTTGATTTGTCTAAAATAGAAGAAAGTGTAGATTTCTTAATTAACGGTAATATAGATTTTGAGTTCAGAACAACCATCGTCAACGAATTCCATACAGTTGAAGACATACAAGATATTGTGGTGTGGATTAGTGGCGCACACAAGTACTTTTTACAGAATTTTGTAGATTCAGGGGACCTTATAGGTGACTCTTTAACCCCTGTAACCCTTGATAAACTTAGGGAAATGCGCGAAAAAGCGACAGAAATTGTGCCAAATGTCGAACTTCGAGGAATTTCCTAAATTTCATTAAAAAACACAATATATTGTGTAAAAACCTATTGACAAAACACAATATATGTAATATAATAAATCTCGCTAACCCGAAAAAATTAGCGGGATTTATTCTTTTATACACAGAAAAATTAAACCAATAGGGAGGACGCACAATGTATAACGTACTTAAAAGAGATGGCAAAATAGCAAATTTTGACGTTAAAAAGATTGCAGACGCTATTACACAGGCATTTGAGGCATGTAACAAACAGTTTAATCCGGATATTATCGATTTCTTGGCTCTTAAAGTAACAGCAGATTTCGAACCAAAAATCAAAGATGGTAACATCGCAGTTGAAGATATTCAGGACAGTGTTGAATCAGTTCTTATTAAAGCAGGTTATGATGATGTTTCAAAAGCATACATCATTTACCGTCGTCAGAGAGAAAAGGTTCGTAACCTTAATGCAACAATGGTTGACTACAAAGCAATCATTGATAACTACCTTAATGTTAATGACTGGCGCGTTAAAGAAAACTCAACAGTTACTTACTCAGTAGGTGGTTTGATTCTTTCAAACTCAGGTGCGGTTACTGCTAACTATTGGCTTTCAGAAATTTATGATGATGAAATCGGCAACGCTCACAGAAATGCAGATATTCATATTCACGACCTTTCAATGCTTACAGGTTATTGTGCAGGTTGGTCATTAAAGCAGCTTATTCAGGAAGGTCTTGGCGGTGTTCCAGGTAAGATTACATCTGCTCCCGCTGCTCACCTTTCAACACTCTGCAACCAGATGGTTAACTTCCTCGGTATTATGCAGAATGAATGGGCAGGTGCTCAGGCGTTCTCATCATTTGACACATATTTAGCTCCATTCGTAAAAGTTGACAATCTCACATATAAAGAAGTTAAACAGTGCATCCAGTCATTCATTTATGGTGTAAATACTCCATCAAGATGGGGTACACAGTCTCCATTCACAAACATTACTCTTGACTGGACAGTTCCAAACGACCTTGCAGAACTCAACTGTATTGTTGGCGGCAAGGAAATGGACTTCAAGTATAAAGATTGTAAAGCTGAAATGGATATGGTGAATAAAGCATTCATCGAAGTTATGGTTGAAGGCGACGCTAACGGTCGTGGTTTCCAGTATCCAATTCCAACATATTCAATTACTCGTGACTTTGATTTGTCAGAAACAGAGAACAACAAGCTTCTCTTCGAAATGACAGCAAAATACGGTACACCATATTTCTCAAACTATATTAATAGTGATATG
>JAGBSJ010000033.1 GCA_017631955.1 Clostridia bacterium | reverse complement strand
TTATGCTTGATAATATGAGTGTAGAGCAAATGAAAGAATGTGTTGAGTATATTAACGGCAGAGCAAAGACAGAAGCATCGGGTAATATTACACTCGATAATATCGCAGAAGTTGCAAAAACAGGTGTTGATATTATTTCTCTCGGCGCTCTTACTCATTCTGTAAAGGCCTTTGATATTTCAATGAAAATGAGATAAATTTATGAATTTTAACGAATCAGTAGAATACATTCACTCTCTGTTAGCATTTGGAATAAAACCGGGACTTGAGCGTATTTCTATGCTTTTAGAAATGTTAGATAATCCGCAAGATAAATTACAATTTGTTCATATAGCGGGCACAAACGGCAAGGGCTCAACTTCTACAATGATTTCAAATATGCTTATTGCAGAGGGCTATAAGACAGGGCTTTTCACATCGCCTTATGTTATTGATTTCTGTGAAAGAATTCAAATTAATGGTGAAAATGTCAGTAAAAATATTTTCGCAGGGTGTGTTACAGAAGTCCGCGAGAAAATAGAAGAATTAAATAAAAAAGATATAATCATAACAGAATTTGAAGCAATCACAGTTTCTGCATTCTTATGTTTTGTAAAGACAGGTTGCGAATATGTTGTGCTTGAGGTAGGTCTTGGTGGTAGGTTTGATGCAACAAATGTAATCAAAAATCCAAAAGCCGTTGTAATTACATCAATTTCCCTTGACCATATTGCAATTTTAGGGGACACAATCGAAAAAATTGCATTTGAAAAGTGTGGAATTATCAAGGAAAATGTGCCTGTAATCACATCTGCAAATCAACAAGATGATGCTTTAATGGTTATTAAAGAAACTTGCGAAAATAAAAACTGTGATTTGATTATTACAAACCCGAAATCTGTAGAAATTCTTGACGATTCAATTCTTGGCACAGTTTTTGTTTATAACAATAATGTTTATAAAACAAAACTTACTGGTAATCACCAGATTGAAAATACTGTTAATGCAATCCAGTGTGCAAAAGTGCTGAATTTAAGTGAAAATGCAATAGCCCAAGGTATTGAAAACACAAGAATGATTGCTAGAATGGAAGTAATTGGCGACAATCCGCTTATAATCCGTGACGGCGGTCATAATGAGGGGTGTGCAGAAGCACTTTATAATTTTCTTGCAAAGTATAATGTGAAAAACATCAATATGCTTATAGGTCTTATGGCTGATAAAGATGTTGAGGGTTATGTGAGTAAAATCGCACCACTTTGTAAATCTTGTGTAACGGTAACACCTAGTAATCCGCGAGCATTAGATAGTGAAAAACTTAAAACAATAGCAGAAAAATACTGCAAAAACACAAAATCCATAAACAACCCACAAGATGGGTACAAATATATTCTTTCAAACACAAAAAAAGACGAAACAATACTGGTCTGTGGCTCATTTTACTTAATGAGCGACATTTTTGGGGAGTAGGGGGCAAAATCTATGTACAAAGATTTTATTGAAGACAGAATAAACGTGTTTCTTGAGGAGTTTGAGAAACTTGTAATCAAAGAGAATATTCCAATTACGGATTTCCTTTATAAAGAGTGTGATTATAAGCTTGATAATACTCTTCCAGAAATTGATGATAGTTTTACTCTTTTTACACCATACATTAACCGTTGGGGTGGCAAAAAAGACAAACACGCTTGGTTTTATAATGAAATTAAGGTGCCTGAAAATTGGGAAGGCGAAATTCAGTTAGCAGTTGCTTCTGACGCTCGACTTGGTTGGTGCGACATTAACCCTCAGTTTATCGCTTATGTTGACGGCAAACTTCAACAGGGTATTGATAAAAACCACCGCGAAGTATTTTTAACAAAGGGTAATCACAAGGTTTATCTTTATGCTTATTCAGGTAGTATTCACGACGAATATGTTGACTTTGTTACAAATCTTCAACTTATCGACGCTAAAACAAAGCAACTTTATTATGATATAAAAGTACCTTTTGAGATTCTCGCCTTTGAAGATGAAAACTCAAGAAATTACTTTGAAATTAAAAAGCATCTTAACAATGCACTTAATTTTATTGATATGAGAAGCCCTTATTCTGAAGAATATTATGCATCTCTCGATAAAGCAATTGACTATCTCAAAACAGAATTCTATGGGAAATATTGTAAAAAAGGTGATATTTTCGCATTCTGTATAGGTCATACTCATATTGACGTTGCTTGGGAATGGACTCTTGCACAGACTCGCGAAAAGATTTTGCGCTCTTTCTCAACTGTATTGGCACTTATGAAAAAGTACCCTGAGTACAAGTTCATGTCAAGCCAACCACAGCTTTACAAATATCTCAAAATGGATGCACCTGAACTTTATGAAGAAGTTAAAGAAATGGTACGCCTTGGCCGTTGGGAAGTTGAAGGCGGTATGTGGGTTGAAGCCGACTGTAACCTTTGTTCAGGTGAAAGTTTAGTTCGTCAGTTCGTTTATGGTAAACGCTTTATGAAAGACGAATTCGGCGTTGACAGTAAAATTCTTTGGTTGCCTGATGTTTTCGGCTATTCTGCAGCTCTTCCACAGATTTTACAAAAGTGTGGGGTTGATAAATTCGTAACATCAAAAATTGGTTGGAACGAAATGAACAAAATGCCTTATGACACATTTATGTGGCATGGTATTGACAACACTACTGTTTTCACTCATTTTATGACTGCGCAAGATAAAGTAAAAGGTCGAGAGCCAGCAACAAATGTTACATATAATGCAAAACTTAATGCAAATCAACTTCGCGGTGCTTACGACAGATATCAGCAGAAAGATTTGTATGATAATGTGCTTATTACATTTGGTTTCGGTGATGGCGGTGGCGGACCTTACGCTAAAGATTTAGAGTATTTTGACCGTCTTAAACACGGTATTCCAGGCACAAGCACACCAATTATGGCATATTCAGGTGAATTCTTTGACGATATTAAAGCGAAGACAGAGAATAACCCTAAAATCCCACATTGGAATGGTGAACTCTATCTTGAATTCCACCGTGGTACATATACATCTCAGGCGAAGAACAAGAGATATAATCGCAAGAGCGAATTTATGTTCCAACGTGCAGAAACTCTTTCTCTTATTGACGAACACCTTAACGGATACAAATATCGTAAAGAAGATATGATGAATGCTTGGGAAACAATTCTTCTCAACCAATTCCACGATATTATTCCGGGCTCATCAATTAATGAGGTTTATGTTGATTCTGTTGCTCAGTATGAAGAAATCGGCGCAACAGGTAACGAAATTATCAACGATACAACAACTGATATTGCAAATAATGTTGAAGCTACTGATGGTTATGTTATATTTAACCCACACTCGTTTGCAAATAGCGGTGCAGTAGAGATTGATGGCAAGTGGTATTATGCAGAGAATATTCCTGCAAAGGGCTATAAGGTAATTAACCCAACAGAAGCAGACAACAAAATCACAGTTACTGAAAATTCAATCGAAAATGATTTCTTCCGCTTAACATTAGATTCAAAAGGTACATTCACAAGCATTTTTGACAAGAGAAATAACCGTGAAGTCCTTAAAAATGGTGCTCGTGGTAATGTTATTACTGCTTATGAGGACTACCCAAGAGAGTATGATAACTGGGAAATGAGCAGCTATTATACTGAAAAGCATTGGGAAGCAGACAAGGTAGAAAGCGTTGAAATCTTAAGCGAAGGCGAGCGTGCAGGTCTTAAAATTACAAAGACATTCAAAAACAGCACAATCGTTCAGAATATCTACCTTTACAACAACATTGATAAGATTGATTTTGAAACAAATATTGATTGGAAAGAATCACATCTTATTCTCAAAACTGCATTCCCTGTTGATGTAAACACAAATAAAGCAACTTATGATATTCAGTTTGGTTCAGTTGAAAGACCAACACATAAGAATACAAGTTGGGATGCTGCTCGTTTTGAAGTGTGTGCTCATAAATATTGTGACTTGTCAGAATATGGCTACGGCGTAAGCTTAATGAATGACTGTAAATACGGTCACGCAATTCATGATGGTGTAATGTCGCTTACACTCCTTAAATGTGGCACATTCCCTGACCCTGATGCAGATAAATGTGAGCATACATTTACATATTCACTTTTCCCACATGCAGGTGATTACCGTGAAGCAGGTACAATTCAAAAGGCATATGACCTTAATATTCCAATGATTTGTAAGAAGGTTGGAGAAAACAAGGGTAACCTTGCAAACGAGTACTCATTCTTCACTGTTGACCAAGAAAACGTAATCTTTGAAACTGCAAAGAAAGCGGAAACAGAAGATACAATCGTGCTTCGTGGTTGTGAATATTATAATAAGCGTACAACTGCAAATGTAAAATTCGGTTTCGAAATTAAAAAGGCATACCTTTGCGATATGCTTGAAAATAATATTGAAGAATTGGATGTTACAGATAACACTATAACACTCGATTTCAAACCATTCGAAATCAATACAATTAAGGTTGTTAAATAAAGGGAATGTGTTTATGATAAACAAATTTAAACAGCGATTCAAAATTTTAATTCATGTGGTAAAATCAGTTGTTAAAAGAAATAAAATAATTTTGTCAAGTCATGGCTTGAAAATAAAAGAAGGTAAGGTAAATCTTCATTGGTGGGCTATGAATAAAAACGGCTATAATGTAGGCGATTACCTTTCATATATAGTTGTTGAATGGATGAAAAATCGTAACGGGATTACTGATGATACAAGTAAAAGTGGCAAAACTGTTCACTTGTATGGAATCGGTTCGATTATTGGTGCTGGTTTTCAAAATGCAACAATATGGGGTAGTGGTATTATAAGAGATAACGGCAAAAAATTCTGGTGGCGAGTATTCAGAAAGCTTGACATAAGATGTGTGCGCGGACCGCTTACTCGCAAAAAACTTCTTGATAATGGTTATGAATGTCCTGAAATTTATGGCGACCCAGGACTTTTAATGCCTTTGATTTACAACCCTGAAAATCCTGAAAATAAAGAAGAGTATCTTATAGTTGCGCATTATAGTCACTCCTTAGAATACAATAACGTAATCTCAACAATAGCGGATGATTATAAAAAGTTTGTTGATGTGATTGTTTCATCAAAAAAAGTAATCAGTACATCACTTCATGGTGTAATTCTTGCTGAAGCATACGGTGTTCCTGCAATATGGGTGCGAACAAATAATGTTGATATGTGTAAGGTTGACGATTATTATGCAGGTACAGGTAGAAGTGACATAGTGTATGCAAATTCTGTTGAAGAAGCATTATTAATGACTCCACCACAAATTCCCGATTTTACAAAAATCCAGAACGAACTGATAAATGCATTTCCTGTGGATTTGTGGAAATAAAAATAATCAAAAAAAGACGAGGTTAAATCCTCGTCTTTTTTATATAATATCTGTTTTCTCTTTTTGTGAATTTGAGTTCGACAAACTTCAATTTGTTGAAGTTGTTATGCAAGTAAAAAGGGTACGGTGTTTTTACACCCTGTACTCTTTACTTTTTCTCTAATGTAACAACAATCAATTCTGGTGGGTTGTTTATTCTTAATGGAATTATACTATCACCTAAACCGCGACTTATTACCATAGTCGCATCGTTTGTTGCATAAAATAAACCTGCGTCGTATGTAGGAAAGAACCCTTGATGTGGAGCAATAACTCCACCGATAAACGGTAAACGGAATTGACCACCATGAGCGTGACCTGAAAAAATCACATTCATATTATTTTCAACATACACTTCAAAAAGTTCAGGTCTGTGAGATAACAAAATCTTAAAATATTCGTTGCTACAGTACTTTTCAAGTCGTTTGCTCATATATTCAGTACTATCTTTAACTGCCTTGTAGTCAGGGTCGTCAACGCCGATTAACTGAATTGCACTTTCGCCCTTTTCAAGAAGAATATCTTTGTTGTGTAGAACAATAACATTTTCATTGAGTGGTACATTGTCGATTTCGTCTTCAACCTTAACCCTTGCTTCGTGATTTCCTGTAACATAATAAATAGGCGCAAATTCTGACGCGTTAATTACAAAATCACGAGCAATCTGCACATTAGTTCTTCTAGAATCAACAATATCGCCTGTAACAACAATTATATCAGGGGATTGCTCCTTAATTGCTGACAACAATTCACTATTATTTTCACCAAATTCTGCATTGTGCAAATCTGAAACCTGAACAATTTTGTAACCTTGAAAATCGTCAGGCAGAGTTTCGCATTCTATTGTGATTTCATTAACTTCAAAATGTTGATTTTGAATGATGTTATACCCAAGAAAAAATATTGCAACACAAAACAAACTGAGAATAAAAATTTTAGCTTTTTTTGATAACTTAAGCTTTCGTTTCATATCATTTCTCCAAAATTTGTTTTCCAAGTGCTTTCAAGCTATCTTCACGGATTTTCTTGGTATATTTAGTTTCACTAAGCACCCAGTCCCACTCGAGCTTAAACCAATCAATTTCTTGCGGCTTGCCACCATCCATCTCGATTTTAACTTGCTCTGCAAGTTTTTCCCATCTCATTTTATGGAATGAGTTCACAAGGTCGCCCATCTGTCTGTGAGCATAATCGTGAAGATTACCCTTATCTGCAAGGAGTCTGCAATACCAAGTGGTAATAAGGGCTTTCGCATTAATCATATATAACTCTTTTGTGAAATCGTCAAGCTTTTCTGTGTATTCGCATACCGGCTCAATATATGAACTAAATGAGAAATCCTTGCAGTTAAGAAGTACTCTGTCAAGTAAATCTGCATTTTTCATAAGTTGCTCACTGTATTCCATAAATGCAAAATAATCCTTTGATTTGTATGCAGATATGCATTTTTTAGCAAGTGATGAAAGTTTATTCGAGAGCGATTGCCTTAACAAATCAACCGCATCATAAACATAACATTCGTTGTTTTTGAATTTGTCGTAATCTGTAAGGAAAAGTTTTACTGCTTCGTCAAAAGTAGTTTTTGAGTATGAAAGTTTTACAACTCCGCGAGCAGTAAATAACTTGGTTTCTGGGTCCATAGGCCTTCTGCAGAACATAGTTTCAGGTGCGCCAAAACTTAAAGTTCCACTGTCATTTCCCCAGACAGTTTTTAAGAGCAATTCCATTGATTTGCTTATATTTTCATTCTTTTTACCATATCGACGAATAGCGTATTTCTGCACCCATTCGTTAATATTTTCAACATCTTCCCACACAAAAGAGAAGAATAAATCAGTAACAATAGGGTTAACATTAACGCTCTCGGAGGTAAGTGCAAGTCCCTTGAAATTAGGACGATTTTTCGTTGCATTAAAATCTTTTACAAGTGATGGCAAATCACCGAAAAGTCCATGTCTGCCACCAAAATTGTTAAGAAGCCCGAAAAGTGCGTTTCCATATTTGCCCAATCGTGCCATATTGTTAGCATTGTGGTTGATTTTTTCCGCGTTCAAATCAAGCATAAGAATGTGCTTATCGCGATATGGCTTAACTGATTTTGTGAAAAGGGGAGTGGGATTCATTGACCAGCATTGAACAACCCAGACTGCATCTTTGTCGAATGAGAGCATACTCTCCATAACATTATTAAAACTTTCTTTCGCACTCTTTTTGTTAAGTTTACCACCTTCGTGACAAACGTCACCTGCATAAAAATGAGTAATGTCACCGAATACTTCTTTCTGACATTCATAGAAAATTTGAGCGTATTTAATATAATGCACACTGTCAGGGCTTACAATCAAAGGCCTTTCAATGCCTTTCCATTTACCTTGCTCAATTACGGGCACTTCTCGGTCTTTTTTCTGTATGTCACGTGGCACAATGCCTGTGTATGCCTGAAGAACAATGTTCATTCCAAGTGCTTGCATTCTTCTATGATTTTCACGAGCGAGCTCGCATTTTTCAATGAAGAAATCGTCGTGAATAGGTCCGCCAATAGAGCAGATGTTGCTCATATAAAACCAAGCGTAGTAAGCAGGACCAACCAGGAAATTCTTGATTTCGCGGTGACGATAGCCGAGCTTTGTAAGAAATCTTCTGTAAACTTCTTCCATACCAAGAATATCAAGTACTAAATTTACACCATTTAAAGCCAGAAAATCGATTTCTTTTTGCCATTCGTCTTTGCCCCAGAATGCCATTGAGTATGAGTGTGTGCAATAGTTGTATGCATAACGATGCTCACACTTTGTAGTACGGTGTATTTTACCGTTAACCTGTGGCAAATTGTGTGGCAGATTTACCTGTTTGCCAAATCTTGAAATGTGACAGTTACATACTTCTTTAAGATAACAGTTGAAAGCAGAAGCAAGCCCTACACCACTATTTGATGTAAGCACAATTTTGCCACGAAGCGATGCTACTTCGAAATAATCTTCACGAAGTCGTCTGTCAAGGCGTAATTCAAATTGTTCAATGTATTGCTCGCCAATTGCTCTGCCTATAATTCCGTTAACATCCTGAAGTATTTCTTCGTCAGTAATTTTCTTTGCAAATTCAGTTTTTGAAAAGATTTCCGGCTCACAAAATTCTGCTTTTTTAGCAGGGAATGAGCAATCTTCACCAAGAATTTCAATATTGTTGATAGTTGGTTTTGTGCCACTGTAATATTTAATAAAAATACGAATATATCGTGCAATTTTAGGGCTCTTACCTTTTTTATAAAAATTAACACCATCAAGTCCCGATAAAACAGTATATTCTACCTCTGTGTTTTCAGGGAATACCACAATAACATCATGCACACTCATGTTTTTAGGGAATGCCAAGTCAATAAAACAAGGGTATGTGTCACAAGTGAACATAGGTATTGAGTTTTTGTCTGCCTCACCGCTGGCGTTAAGGATTTCGTAGTTAAGTAATTCCAAATTTCTCACCAAAATCAAAAAATATTATAATAAATAAAATATAGCACAAAAAACAACAAAAGTCTATGAATAAAATGCAGTATTTTTGTATATAAACAAACAATTTTTGAATGAAGGAAAAAAATAGGAAAAAACTATTGAAAATAGGTTTCTTTTTTGATACAATTTATAAGGTTAAGTGTGCCATTGGCACAACCATAAATTTGTTAATAATTTTTTGGAGGTATAAAAATGAGCAAAAAGTTTGTTTACCTTTTCAAAGAGGGTAACGCTACAATGCGTGAACTCCTCGGCGGTAAAGGCGCTAACCTTGCAGAGATGACAAGTCTCGGTCTTCCAGTTCCTCAGGGCTTCACAGTTACAACAGAAGCATGTACACAGTACTATGAGGATGGCAGAAAAATCAGCGACGAAATTCAGGCAGAAATTATGGAGAACATCGACAAGATGGAAGAAATCACTGGTAAAAAATTCGGTGATACACAGAATCCACTTCTTGTTTCAGTTCGTTCAGGTGCTCGTGCATCAATGCCAGGTATGATGGATACAATCCTCAACCTTGGTCTTAACGAAGAAGTTGTTGAAGTTATGGCTGCAAAATCTGGCAACGCTCGTTGGGCATATGACTGCTACAGAAGATTCATTCAGATGTACTCAGACGTTGTTATGGAAGTTGGTAAGAAATACTTCGAGAAACTAATCGATGAGATGAAAGAGAAAAAAGGTGTTGTATTCGACGTAGATTTGACAGCAGAAGATCTTAAAGAGCTTGCTAATCAATTCAAACAAGAATACAAAAATCAATTAGG